>JAGBGV010000373.1 GCA_017935805.1 Clostridia bacterium
AGCGAGATTGCGAGATTGCAAAAGATCAGATCAACACGGTAATGGATGATCTGCTAACGCTAAAGCTAATATGGAAACAGGAACTTACAATTAACGGCGAAAGTCGTGTTCTGTATTATTCAAGACCGAGCCACAAAATTATTGCACTGTTTATCATGGCAAGGCAGATTATCTATAGAGGCGATTATTGTTTGCAAGTCCATAACAGAAATACACCGTTTATTAAAGAATAACGAAAATCGCTGAGAGTAACAGTAATAGTTGCTCTCGGCGATATTCAAACAAATATTTTTACTAAAATCTCGCATAAGCGGGATATTTTTTTATAAATACTTGAATTAGGAAATTTATGTGTGGTATAATAAAGTGATAAGATATGGAATTATTATGGGAAAATATGTTTTGATGAGGGAAAAACAAAAAATCAAAACATTGTTTATGGATTGTTAACCCTCAGTGGGCATAAAATGTGGTATAATAATTTATTCCGTATAAAATAACTCAAAAAGGAGAGGCACGGGACATGGGATGCTACCCGGTTCCTGCGTGTGTAATTATGGTACTTGAGTTTTTGGCAACCGGCTTCGAGGAGATCGAGGCACTTACCCCTGTTGACGTGCTTCGACGTGCAGGAGTAGAAATAAAAACTGTAGCTGTGGGAGTACAGGGAAAGACTGTGCTTGGTGCTCACGGAATCCCTGTAGAGGCTGACATCACTATGGATGAGGCTCTTCGTCTCACCTGCGATCTCGAGATGATCATACTTCCCGGCGGAATGCCCGGATCGAAAAATCTTGACGAGTCTCCGGCTGTTGATTCATTTGTTCGCCGTGCAGCAGATGAAGGCAAGTATATCGCAGCCATCTGTGCGGCTCCAATGGTTCCCGGAAAGCGTGGACTGCTGAACGGCAAGCGTGCTGTATGCTACCCCGGATTTGAAGAATACCTTGAGGGTGCTGTGCTTACAGGCGGCAGAGTCGAGGTTGACGGTAATATGATAACTGCTTGCGGCATGGGTGCGGCTCTTGAGTTTGCCCTTGCCCTTGCAAAGCTTATGAAAGGAGAAGTCGCAGCGGATGAACTTAAGTCTGCGGTACTTGCGTGATGATTAAGAAACAGAAAGACGACATCAGAGAAGAATACAAAGAGAAGCGTCGCAACATGGAAACCGAGGAACGCTTCAGAAGAGATACTGCTATCTGCAATGCGGCAGTAGGCCTTGTAAGCTTCCGTTATGCGGAATATGTGTTACTGTATGCTCCAACACAGGAGGAAATTGACGTAATGCCTATTGCCCGCGCGGCACTCGAGAAGGGAAAGACAGTTCTGTTCCCCAGATGTGACAAGAAAACTCACACAATGACTTACCATTCCGTAAAGTCACTTGATGAGCTTGAAATAGATTCCTACGGAATTGCCGAGCCTCCGGCTACTAATCCCATGTATGACCCAAGTGTTGTAGGGGCTGCAGTTTGCTTTGTACCCGGACTGGTATATGACAAGGCAGGCTACCGTCTCGGATACGGCAAGGGGTTCTACGACAGATATCTGTCAGGATTCTCCGGCTGCACTATCGGAGTTGTGTATTCAGACTATATTCTGCCCACAGTTCCGAGAGGCAGATTTGATGTAACCGTTGATATTCTTCTTACCGAAAAGGGAGTTCGTGTCACCAAGGATGCCAAAAAGACACATCCCGGGAAGGGCTAAAATTGCGTTCCGGTTTTAAGATGGCGATATTTACGCCTATACTTATCGCGGTAGTGTTCGCGCTGATCATTGCTGCGGATTTTATGCCGTCGGGAGCTCTCGGAATAGATGAGAACCCGTATCTTGCAGTAGTCATAATTCAGTTGCTCACATACGCCATTCCGTCACTGTTCTATTGCAGGATAAGAGGAAAAGAGTTTACTCCCCGACTTCGTTTGCGCTTGTTCAAGCCTGCGAGACTGCTTTATCTCTTCTATGCAACAGTATTCATGGTTGCCGGAGTTGCTCTTCTCAGTGTGCTGTGTTATACAGTGTCTCCTGCGGCTTTTTCTTCAGCAGGAGCGGTGTCAAACGCGGCATTTGCAATGAACGGCGGATTTACAAGCGGTGCATACATCATAGTAGCATTTGCCATTCTGCCTGCAATAACCGAGGAGTTTTTGTTCCGCGGTATCGTTGTGGGTGAATACGAACAGAACGGCGCGATTATCGCATCGGTAATGAGTGCGATAATGTTTGCTATGGCACATTTCTCTCTTGTAAGACTCCCGATATATCTGTTCTCAGGACTTGTACTTGCGGCTGTTACATACGCGACCCGTTCTGTGGTTGCGTCAATGATAGTTCATGCAATCAACAACGCGGTCGTTCTGATGACTGAAAGATATGTTTTGCATATTGTGGACAAGCAGAACGTCAGCCTTGTGCTGTTCCTTGTAATACTCGGACTTGTAATAATGCTGTTTGGTATGCTTATGTGCTTTGAGGCTCATAGCATTTACCGTGTATATGCGGAGACAAACGCACCGTCCGATTATGCCATGAGAAAGAAACAGAGCGGCATTTCCCGTGTTGCACAGTCATTCTTCTCTCCGACATTTTTAATAATTGTGATAATTTATATCGTTGTGGTGCTTTTGAAATCATGACGGTATCCCTTATAAGTTGCACCCCAAAGGAAAGAGGTGATAATTACGGAACAAAACAGAAATAACAGCTCCTTTGATGAAACACGAGCTTTTACTGCGCCTGTAAACGGTGAGAAACGAGCTCCGCGACCTGCTCCGAATACAGCAGACCGTTCTGCGGCGGTGAGAGATCCTGCAAACGTTCAGCGCAGACCGGCACAGAGCCGTCCAAATACACAGGCAAACGGTAATACATCCGGAAGACCTCCGGTTGAAAGTAATCAGCAGAGGCCAATCCCTCAGAACATACCGACTGCTCAGGCTCAAAGACCGCGACCTGTTCAGAACCGTGACGCAAACGCTATACACCAAAGAGATGCAGGCAGCGTTCAGCCTTTGAATCATGCGTCTCCTGCACCTGTATCAAGAAACAGTAATCTTCAGTCTGTGCCGCGCCCGATCCAGCGTCCTAAGCCGCAGCAGAATCAGCAGAGCCAGCAGCGTCAGAATGTAAATCCAAGTGCTGAACAGCTGAAAACTCCCGAAGGCAGAAATAATATACCTGACAGTGCCCAAAGCACCAAGCAGATCTCACCCGAGGTCAGCAGACAGATGATGAAGACGCGCACCACCAATGTGGCTGATCTTCGAATCAAGGAGAAGCCGAAAGACGAGGAGAAAAGCTCCGGCGGCAGCGGTGAGGGCGGTAACACTATCATCAGCTTGGTCAAGGCGATCGTCTATATCGTTTTTGTGTGCGTGGTATCTGTGTTCCTTGCTGTGACCATTGTACTTGTAGGCAACGATATTTTTGCATTCGTTAAGTCTGATGAGGTAGTGGAGGTTACACTTCCCGAAAACACAACCCTTGACGATCTTGCAGAAATACTCCATGAAAACGGCGTTATTGAGTATCCTTCGGTATTCAAGCTGTATGCTGTAGCAAAACATGATGATCAGAAGTATGTGGCAGGCACTTATACTGTTACACCGATGATGAACTATTCCTTCCTTCTTGCCGAATTCAAAGAGAAGATCGATTACGGCACGGTGCGTATTACTATTCCCGAGGGCTATACAACTGACGAGATCATAGATCTGTTTGTTGCCGAAGGAATCGGAACCCGTGAGGGATTCATTGACGTCATTGAGAACGGTGAGTTCGACTATTGGTTTATTGATGAGCTTGAGGCCAACGGAATAAGCGAGGACAGAATATACCGCCTTGACGGATACCTTTTCCCCGACACCTACGACTTCTATAAGAACTCAAGTGAAAAAACAGTTATTAACAAGCTGCTTCGCAGATTCAGCCAGATGTTCAAGAAAGACTATAGAGAACAGTGCGAAAAAATGGGATACACTGTTGACGAGATGGTAACGCTTGCGTCGATTATCGAGAAGGAAGCGGCAAATATGACTGAATTCCTCAAGGTATCTTCTGTATTCCACAACCGACTTAACAATCCTTGGAATTTCCCCAAGCTTGAGAGTGACGCAACTGTTGTTTACGTTATCGAGCATGAGACGGGAGAGAGAACTGTAGACTTGAACTATGAGACTCCGTATAACACATACAAGTATGACGGTCTCACACCCGGACCTATAGCGAACCCCTCTGCCAGTGCTATACTTGCGGCATTATCTCCCCAGGAGACAAACTATTTCTTCTTCTATTCCCATGAGGGAGTAACGTACTTCTCCGAGACCAAGGCACAGCATGATGCGTATATAGAGCAGTTCAAGAATCAAGATGCAGGAAGGATACCTGCAAACATCCCTGAAAACTAAAGCAAAATAAAAATAAGTGAGGTAGTTTCTGTAAGCTGTTTACCTCACTTATTGATTGCTTTGACAGAGATACACTCTCCGGCAAAGTATAGCTTATTGAGTTCTGCACCCAGCAGCAGTATCATCATGCAGAAGTATATCCACAGCATGATAAGGCATACTGCTGCGAGGCTGCCGTAAATGCGGGTGGCTCCCGGGAAGTACTCGATGTACAGGGAATAACAATAGGAGAACACCACCCACCCGATTGACGAAAACATAGCCCCCGGCACATGATAGATGGGACTGTGTTTCACAGCAGAGCTTCTTTTGCTGACGGAATAATAGATGAGAGTGAAGAACACAGTCATCACCAAAATGAACAGCGGAGCGCGAAGCTGCATCAATGTTGAACTAATGTGTCCGCCTAATATTTTACCAAGTATGTCATCAAACAGAAGCAAAATCGCAATTGTTCCGATAAGTGCTATAAATACCAAGGTGCTGATTACCGAATAAAGCCTGTGGCGAAAGTATCCGGGAGATCGGTCTGCCGTGTACACAGTCTCAATGCCGCGGCGAATTGATGATATTCCGCGAGAGGCACTCCACAGGGTAGTCAACGCGGAAATGGACAGAAGAGATACAGCGGGAGTAGCCTCAAGCTCATCTGCCACATCATTAAGCAGGCTTGAGATGCCGTCTGATAGTCCGAGTCCCCCTAATGGCTCACCGGGGGTGTGTGATGGGAGTATCAGGCTGAGTATGGCTACCAGAATTGAAATGAACGGCACAGCGGACGTTATAACAAAGAAAGATGCTTGTGCGGCATAAACAGTCACCTTGTCATTGTTGATAATGCGAACTATGCCGCGTATATACGATATCACAGAATCCAAAAATAATATTCTCGATTTCACAGATCTCTCCATTAAGTGAACAGGTGCACCTTATATTATATGGAGGGAATGATGGGAATAATACAGTAAAGGAGATATTTATGCTGAAGATAGGATGCCATTTGTCCATCACGGGCGGGTATCTCTCCATGGGTGAGAGAATTGCGGCGATGGGTGGGAGCACTTTTCAATATTTCACCAAAAATCCCCAGGGGAGAGCGCAGACAAAGCCCCCGTCTCCTGAGGATGTTGCGGCTCTCTATGATCTGATATGCGAAAGAGGAATGACAATGCCTCTGGCACATGCCCCTTATACATACAATCCCTGTGCAATAAAGGACGATGTTCGCAAGTATTCAACAGAATCAATGCATAATGAGCTGTTGTTTCTCGAAAGCCTCCCGGGATCAATGTACAATTTTCATCCCGGATGCCATGTGGGACAGGGCGTTGAGGTGGGAGTGAAGCTGATAGCTGATCTTCTGAACGCTGTTATGTGGGAAGATATGCATACTACAGTCCTGCTTGAAACTATGGCAGGCAAAGGCACGGAAATCGGCAGAAGCTTTGAAGAACTGCGGATGATAATTGATCTGGTTGACGAAAAACTGCGCCCGAAGCTTGGTGTTTGCCTTGACACTTGCCATGTCAGCGATGCGGGATATGATCTGCTGAGCGATCTTGACGGCGTGTTAGGTCATTTTGACCGTGTCATCGGAATTGACAGGCTTTATGCGGTGCATCTGAATGATTCCGCGAATCCCATGGGCTCTCATAAGGATAGACACGCGAAGATCGGTGAGGGTTATCTTGGAATCGAGGGTGTACGAAGAATAATCAATCACCCTATGCTGCGGGACAAGCCCTTTTATCTTGAAACGCCAAACGACGAGGCGGGATATGCCCGTGAGATAGCACTTCTTAAGGAGGCTTACGATGAATGAAGAAATAATCGCAAAGCTGATTCCTGCTGCGATGATTGAAAACGCTGACGGAATGGCAGACAGCTTCAAGAAAATGAGCGTGAATATCGACCGTGTACTTCGTTCCGATTTTGCAAGCGGTGAGAATAAACGAGCCGTCCTCCTTGACGAGCCTGTTGTCATCAAAGTGGGCGAGGACAATGAAATCATCCGTGAGGATAAGGCAACTGATAGCAGAGGACACAACCTTCTGACAGGATCTGCCTATTACGAAGAACCTTATATTACTGTGCCGAGGATAGTGTGATTTATGAATAATGATATTATTGCTCTTACAGTAAAAGAACTTGCTGATCTAACGAAAAAACGCAGTATCAGCTCGCAGGAGATCACAAAAGCATATATCGACAGAATCTGCGAGACCGAACCCAAGGTCAACGCCTATATTACCGAGACCTTTGATCTGGCAATAGATCAGGCAAAGGCTGCAGATGATGCTATATCCGCAGGGAATCTGTGTAAACCGCTGTGCGGCGTTCCGTATGCAGTAAAGGATAACGTGGCTGTGAGTGGAGTGAGGATGACTTGTGCATCGGAGATGCTGCGGGATTTCGTGCCGCAATACACTGCTACTGTTTGCGAGAACGTAGGCGGAGTGGTGCTGGGCAAGACTAATCTCGATGAATTTGCCATGGGCTCTGCCTGTGAGCGGTCAATTATCGGTGCTACACATAATCCCATAGATCTTACACGCTCGGCGGGAGGCTCATCAGGCGGATCTGCGGCGACAGTTGCGGCAAGATCTGCTCCGTGGGCAATTGCCACAGATACCGGCGGAAGTGCGCGCCAACCTGCGTCGTTCTGCGGAGTTGTGTCAATGAAGCCGACCTACGGAATTATCTCACGCTACGGCGTAACAGAGCTTGCGTCATCACTTGACACAGTTTGCCCGATTACCCGCAACGTTTATGACAATGCACTCGTGCTTGAATCAATGGTAGGACGTGACCAAAATGATATGACATCCGTTTCGTGTGACGGCGGATTTACTTCGGGAATAGAGAATGGCGTCCGCGGGCTGCGTATTGGTATGCTTGGGGATTCTCTTGACATGTGCGAGGATGAGGCTGTGGTTAGGCTGTTCCGTGCTGCTGATAAGCTGAAAACGCTTGGTGCAGAGGTAGACTCTCTTGAACCCGGTGCTATGCCTCCGCTGGACGTTGCCCTCAGCTCATACTTCGTTATTGCATCTGCCGAATGCTCATCCAACATGGCGCGATATGACGGTCTGAGATACGGATTCTCGGCTGACGGTGAAGACTATTCTGAGATGATGCGACGCTCCCGTGACAGATCCCTCGGAGACGAGGTTAAGCGGAGAATGATGTCGGGCGCCTACGCTCTGTCCCGTTCACTTGGCGGAGGACATTATTTGACTATCAAAGAAGTCCAAACGGAAATATGCCGTGCAGTAGCCGGACTTTTTGAAAAATATGACATTATCCTTATGCCGACTGCGGCAGGTGTACCTTTCAAGCTTGGTGACTACAGCTCAAATCCTACCGCGCTCTATGCAAGTGACAGCTTTACTACAATGGCAAACCTTACCGGATGTCCTGCTATTACTATACCATCGGGCGGATGGGAAGGGCTTCCTTACGGTGTTATGCTTATGGGCAGACGTCACAGCGAGTCGCTTCTTTACCGTGCAGCATATGCCCTTGAGGACTCTCTTTCCGAATATGTAAAGACGGAGGTGCGAGGCTGTGAAGTATAACATTAAAGACAATAGCTGTCCTTATGAGGCTGTAATAGGTCTTGAAGTCCATGTTGAATTGAAAACGGAGAGCAAGATATTCTGCTCATGTTCAACCCATTTCGGAGACGAGCCGAACACCAACGTGTGTCCAACCTGCCTCGGAATGCCCGGCACTTTGCCTGTGCTTAACAAACGCGCGGTGGATCTTGCACTTATGTGCGGACTTGCCTTCGGATGCATGATAAACCGTGAATCCCACTTCGACAGAAAGAATTATTACTATCCCGATCTTCCGAAGGGATATCAAATAACACAGTATGAGGTGCCGATTTGCGAGGGTGGATATGTCCCGATAACTGTTGACGGAGAAACACGGAGAATTGAGCTAACACGAATACACATTGAAGAAGACGCAGGAAAGCTTATCCATCGCGGGAACAAGACTCTGGTGAACTACAACAGAGCAGGAGTTCCCCTTTGCGAAATTGTCAGCGAGCCTGATATGCACACACCGGAGGAGGCAAAAGCGTATTTGGAATCTCTTCGCCGGATACTGTCGTATATTGGCGTGTCCGACTGCAAAATGAACGAAGGATCTCTTCGCTGTGATGTGAACGTATCGGTGAAGCGCAAAGACAGCGACGTACTTGGTGTAAAATGCGAGATCAAAAACCTAAACTCCATCAATTACGTCGGACGAGCACTTGAAGATGAGATCGACCGTCAGATAGACATTATTGAGAATGGCGGGGAAGTGCGCTCGGAAACACGCCGTTTCAATGAAGACAGCGGAAAAACAGAGCATATGCGATATAAAGAGACTGCTCTTGACTACAGATATTTTGCAGAGCCTAATATTCCGCCGATATATTTGACAAACGCCTATATTGAAGAGGCAAAAAGGCAGATGCCTAAATTGCCCGACGCGGTTGCTGAAGAACTCTGTGAAAAATATGGAGTAAAGCGTGACGATGCATTGCTTCTTACTTTGTCCGGATTCATTTCTGACTATTTTGTTGCCTGTGCAGAGCTGACCGAATATAAGAACCAATGCGTCAACCTGTTTATCAGTGAAGTGCTTACTCATATGACAGAGGATACAACGGAGTACTATATTGCTCCCGTTGACTTTGCAGAGGTATGTGCATTGTACGGTGAGGGAAAGGTGGTCAGCGGTGCTGCAAAGAAGCTGATACATCTGTCCGCTGAGTCGGGTGAGTCACCTGCAGCGATAGCTGAGCGAGAGAAGATGCTGAAAATTACGGATTCCGCTGAGCTTATGCCATATATCGAAGCAGCAGTGAAGGACTGCGCAAAGGCGGCTGATGATTACAAAAAAGGAAAGCTTACCGCTGTAAAGCAAATAGTCGGTGCGGTGATGCGCAGCACAGGCGGACGCGCGGATCCTGTATTGAGTGAGGAGATGCTGAAAGAGTATCTTGACAGACGGTAACCTTTCGGAGTATTTGAATTAATAAACACACTTAAATTAAGTTCCATCCGGGTTTTTTGACCCTCGATGGGGCTTTTTTTGTGCAATTTTTGATTGTAATTTGTAAAAATAAAGCGACAAAATATTTAATATTTTGTGAATTATATTGCTGTTTTTACCTGTTTCAGAGGAGGATTTCGAAGGCGAAAACAGAGAAATATTGGGAAATTTTGCATGGTGCCGCAATGACGGAAAAATTGCCAAAAACAGGAAATTTTGGGAGGTTTGTCGGAGTAGGTGGTCGAGTGGTGTCATATAATGAACAAAATACCGCGGAAATGATGAAGAAAAGTCAAAAAATATTCGTAAAATTTCCACTTACCTATTGATTTTTGATTTGATATGTATTATAATTAAAGCACATGGAGCGAAATGGTTCTAAAATCCATGAATTTGGAGCGAAAGGGAGGAAAACCGAATATGTTGACAGGCAAGTATTGTCATTCACTTGATGCGAAGAACAGATTGATAATTCCTTCCAAGCTCAAGGAACAGCTCGGCAACAAGATAACGATCATGCGCGGCAGCGATAAATGCCTTACCATGTACTCAGCGGAAGAGTGGGAATCCTACGCAAAGAAAATCAGCGAGCTCCCGAAAACTCAGGTGCGTGAGATCACACGTTATCTTTATTCCAACTCCATCGAGGTCCAGCCCGACTCACAGGGCAGAGTAATGCTTCAGCCCGAGATGCTTGCTTTTGCAGGTATCACGAAAAATATTATTACCGTGGGTTGCGGTAAGTACGCTGAGATCTGGTCAGAGGAAGTTTGGAACGAGCAGAATCTCGACAAAGAACCCGACAACTTTACAGAAATGCTTCTGGAGCTTGGTCTGTAAAAGAGGGAGAGACAAATGGAATTTTCTCATGTGTCGGTTATGGCGAAGGAGTGCATGGATGCCCTGGGGCCTGAACGCGGCGGTATTTACGTAGACTGCACGGCAGGCGGTGGCGGACATTCTCTCGAGATCGCCAAAAGATTACCGGAAGGCTCGCGGCTCATTTGCCTTGACCGTGACGACAACGCTATCGCGGCTTGTACAAAAAGAGTTGCAGACTATGCCGACAAGGTGACGATAGTTAAATCAAATTTCAGAAATATTGCTTCGGCACTTGATATGATCGGCGTCGATAAGATAGACGGAGTTATGTGGGACCTTGGTGTTTCCTCACATCAGCTGGATGAGGGAGACCGCGGATTCTCTTACTCCAAAGAAGCTCCCCTCGATATGCGAATGGATCAGACCGAAGGAAAGAGCGCATATGACGTAGTCAACTACTACACGGAGGACGAGCTCAGACGGATCATCCGTGATTACGGCGAAGAAAAATTCGCTTCCCGCATAGCACAGTTTATTTGCAGAAAAAGGGAAGCAGCTCCCATAGAGACAACAACAGAGCTTGCAGACATAATCTCATCTGCGATTCCCGCACAAAAGAGAATGAAGGAATCACAGCATCCTGCAAGACGAACATTCCAGGCGATCAGAATTGAGGTTAACGGAGAGCTTGATGCGATCGAACCTTCAATCACAGCAGCAGTGGAAAGACTTAACCCGGGCGGACGTCTGGCGGTCATCACATTCCACTCACTGGAAGACAGAATAACCAAAGAAACATTCAAAACACTTGCCACAGGATGTACCTGCCCACCGGAATTTCCCGTGTGTGTGTGCGGCGGCAAACCAAAAATAAATCTGCTCTCCCGCAAACCTATATTACCGGGGGATGAGGAGCTGGAGATCAATCCGAGATCAAGAAGCGCAAAGCTCAGAACGGCAGAAAAAGTTTAATCATAATTTTCAAGGAGGAAGTCATGACATACCAGTACACACTTGCTGATAAAATGAAAAATCAGTTCCGTGGTCGCGGTGCGGCACTTAACGGAATGCGGGCTTCCTCAACCTCCGAGCTTATGCGTCGCGCAGAGATGGGACATGACCCCAGAGTTAACTGTGCGGAGCAGGCTTTCCGTGAACAGTATAACAACAGAGCTGCAGGCGGCATGAATCGAGTTCGCCGTGAGTATTCTGCAGACAAGACAATGCACACAGCGGTGTATTCCACAGTTGCACATAGAAGCTCTTCGGCTAACAGAAAGCAGGGAAATGCTCCCCGCACTGCAGTAAACAACAAAAAAGCAAACGTTAAAAATACAAACAGCAGAAATAACAGAAGAGATCGAGTTGACGAAAAGAACCGAAAGGTTGGAATGGAGCCGATCGTTCCGAGTCTTGAGATGCCTGTAAAGAAGAAATTCCTTTCCCCTGTGTTTGTTGCAATGCTTCTTGTAAGCACTTGTATGATAATGTTCCTTGTAATGAGCATTTCAGAGATATACGAGACAACAAATGAGATCGCAGGTCTCGAAAATGATATAGCCACTCTTAAGTCGGATGCTGAGGAGCTTCAGCTTCAGCTTGAGGAAAAGAACGATATCAGACTTATCGAAGAGATTGCTACAAAACAGCTTGGCATGACCAAGGAGGATTCCTTGCAGCGCAGATACATCTCCCTGTCAGACGGTGAGCGTATAGACATCCTTGAGGTTGAAGAAGAGAAGGAAAGCGGCGTGCTTCTTTCTTCCATATTTGCGGCAATCGGGGATTTCCTTGGGAATGACTGATAGCTGAGAGACTTCGTTGGTGCTTCCGGCAGGAACGGGCGTTGTTTGAAAACAGAATTTATTCAAGCAGAGTCCGGAATTAATCAAAAATGACAACGGGCTGAAACCGATAAGGTTGGACAGCCCGTTACTTTTCCGGGAATATTGAGCCGCCGGAAAAAATATACTGATTACAGGTCAAACAAAGATACTGAGGATGCATTATGGGTCGTATGAAAAACAGAATAGACAGAAAAACGGCGACACGGCTTGTCGTGATCTTCCTCTTGTTTGTGGCAGTTGCGGCAGTGGTGGTTGGACGCCTGGCGAAATATCAGCTGAAAGAGCATGACTATTACGACTCACGGGTTCTCAACCAGCTAACGATACAAACTGAAATAACCCCCGAGCGCGGCACGATTTATGACCGAAACGGCAATATTCTCGCAACAAACAAGACAGTTTATAACGTTATTCTCTCGCCGAAGGATATTCATCAGCGAATGATGGATAACGAAAATAAAAATTCCGATAACAATAAGGAAAACGACGTTAAGTACGAATACACAGATGCGGATTACGGTATAAAGTTCATCGGATACGATCTTGACGACATGATCACAGAGGTGCTTTCAAAGTATCTCGGAGTTGAAAAGCAGCCGATTATTGATAAGATCGCTAAGGAAGAGCGAATGTACGAGGTTGTAAAAAACAACGTAGATACAGATCTTGCAGAGCGCATCAATGACTTTATCGCAAAGTTCGACTTGAAAAAGCAGATATATTTTGTGGCGTCCTCCAAGAGATACTATCCTTATGGAGACCTTGCCTGCCATGTACTTGGCTTTACCAATTCCGACGGTATTGGTATATACGGACTTGAGGCATATTACAATAATGTGCTCGAGGGAACAGCGGGCAGATATATTTTAGCACAGGATGCCAACTACAACGATATGCCATTTGAGTACGAACGGCTTATTGAAGCGCAGAACGGTTACAATATTACCACTACGCTGGATATTACTATTCAGTATGAGCTTGAGAATCAGCTTGAGAAAACATTTATCGAGTCGGGGGCGGCAAACCGTGTTGCGGGCATTGTGATGGATGTTGACACGGGTGACGTTCTTGCTATGGCGGTGTATCCATCCTTTGATCTTAATTCCCCATATACACTTGACAAGTATTCACAGGCAGAGCTTGACGGGCTGGGACTTGATCCCACTTCGGAAGAGTACAATGAAGCGTACTTCAAGCTCCTTTACACAATGTGGAACAACAAAAACCTGACGGAAACATATGAGCCCGGCTCCACATTCAAGCTTGTGACTACCGCGATGGCATTTGAAGAGGATGTGATCAAGGAGACAGATATGTTCACCTGCACAGGCGGATATCTCGTTGACGGATGGCCATACCCCATCGGATGTGCAAAGGAGACAGGTCACGGAACTGTAACCTTCAGATACGGTCTTCAGCAGTCCTGTAACCCCACACTCATGCAGGTCGCTCAAAAAGTCGGCACGGAAAAGTTCTATGAATACTTCCTTGCGTTCGGTTATGGAGGCAAGACGGGTATTGATCTGCCCGGTGAGGTTGGCGGTATCTACACTCCCTATAAGGATTTCACCGGACTCTCTCTTGCAGTTTATTCCTTCGGTCAGACATTCAAGACCACACCGATACAGCAGCTCAGAGCAGTATCTGTAGTTGCAAACGGCGGATATCTCGTCACACCCCATCTGCTCAGCGAGGTTGTGGACGATGACGGAAATGTAATTCAGACATATGAAGCAGAGCAGGTAAGACAGGTAATAAGCCGTGACACCTGCGAGCTTATCACAGATATACTTGAAGAAGGCGTTGCTACCGACGGTGCGGCAAAGAACGCATACGTTAAGGGCTACAGAGTCGCGGCAAAGACCGGTACATCCGAGAAGCGCGACGAATATGACGAAAACGGTGAAACTCCGTTCCGTGTAGGCTCAACAGTAGCATACGCTCCGGCAGACGATCCACAGCTGTCCACTCTTATTATGGTAGACAAACCCCTTGGCGGAGTGGTTTACGGCGGATCTGTTGCTGCACCTTATATATCAAATCTTCTTTCCGCTGTTCTTCCGTATATCGGAGTAGAGCCCCAGTATACAATGGAAGAGCTTGCGGCACTTGACGTTGTTGTTTCTAATTACGTTGGTGCAACGGTGGAAAATTCCATTGCCGATCTCAGCTGGAGAAAATTCAAGTATGAGATCATAGGAGATGGCAACATTGTAACAGCGCAGGTTCCCGAGGTTGGTGCGAAGATCTCCAGTGACACAGGTCTGCTTATCCTGTACACGGGAAGTGCCGTACCGTCGGATGAAGTGGTAGTTCCCGATCTTATGGGAATGAGTGCTTACAATGCAAATAACGCGGCGGTATCTGCGGGAATGAACGTGAACTTCACAGGCTCAACCAACGGTACTACCGCAACAGTAGTAGGACAGTATCCCGTGGCAGGAACTCATGTTCCGAGAGGTACGGTTATTGAAATCGAGCTGCGGCATACAGACGTTATAGACTGATAAAACACAGGCTCTCCAAACAGGAAGTTGAATTAAATCTGTTTTGGAGGTGCTTATGAAAGCAAGCGAGTTGTTTTACGGTACTGATATCAGCTATTCCTTTGATGATATATCATTTTGCGGTGTTGCGTCCGACTCAAGACGAGTGAAGAAAGGATTTTTGTTCATTTGTCAGAGGGGCACACGCCATGACGGACATTATCATTCACTCGAGGCAATAAAAAACGGCGCGGCAGTTGTGTTGGCGGATCATTATATAGACGGTATTCCAAAAGAGCGTATCGCGCTGACAAGTGACACCAGAGTTGCAGAGTCACAGGTGTGGAACAACTACACAGGCAGACCTGCCGACAAAATGACGAAGATCGCCATAACCGGTACGGCGGGGAAGACCTCTGTGGCGTTTGCGCTGAGACATATTTTTTCGGCGGCAGGGCATAAGGTAGGGCTGATCTCTACTGTGCGAACATTGGCAGGATCAAAAGAGATGCAGCTTGGAGAAAACGGCGGCTCATCTGTCAGTGATCTCCACGGTGCAATGACAACTCCCGATCCCGAGTATTTCTTTACTGCAATAGCCGGAATGAGGGATAGCGGATGTGACACTCTCGTATATGAGGCGTCATCCCAATCAATTCTTTTCCGCAAGACATCGGCAATTTCTCCGGATGTGGCAATTTTTACAAACCTCTCTCCTGAGCATCTTGACTGCCACGGAGATATGGAGAGCTATTTTCGTACCAAAGCATCGCTGATGGATGATGCAAAGACGGCAGTTATCAATATTGATGACCCGTGGATGGCAAAGCTGACGGAAATGTACCCGGACACCAAAACAGTCCGCTGTACCGCGAGATATTCAAGGGTAGCTGACTCCGATGTGTGCGCGCTACGGTATCTGTCACATGGGGCAGATGGAATCGAGTATGTGTATTTCTCTGAGCAAGCTGTATTCCGTATAAGGACGCAGGTATCGGGTAGATATTCGGTGTACAACACTATGGAAGCTGCCTCCTGTGCCATATCACTTGGAATAGATCCCATGACGGTAAAGGAAGCACTTTCTGACTTCCGAGGCGTGGATGGCAGACTTCAAAGAATAGATATTCCTACAGACTGCGGATTCAGCGTGTTTATTGACTATGCACACACTCCCGAGTCCGTTGGTAAAGTAACCGAAACTGCACGGGAGTTCACTGAAGGACGACTGATCACCTTGTTCGGATGCGGCGGAGATCGAGACAAAGTAAAGCGACCCGAGATGACACGGATGGCGCAGAAAACATCTGACTACATAATAATAACAAGTGACAATCCGAGAAATGAAGACTCGAATGAGATAATCGGAGACATGTTACGGGGACTCGGAGAGAGAAAAAACCACACAATTATCCCCGACAGGCGAGAAGCCATAAGATATGCGGTGAGCATAGCCGAGGCTGGAGACGTGATCCTGCTTCTCGGCAAAGGACATGAAAAATACGAGATCCTGTCTGACGGGAAGCACCCGTTTGATGAGGAAGCAATAGTCATAGAGGCAATTAAAGATCGCTTCAAGTAAGACGTACCAGCAAGACGATAGAAAAAGGCGGAAGAGCAAATGAGTGTAGAACTGAAACTTAAATCATTTACGCCGGCTGAAATTGCAGAGATAGTCGACGGTAAGCTTGAAATATACGGCGGAGACGAAGGTAACGTACCGCAGAAATATATATGCACAGACTCAAGAGAAAGCGGAGAAGGTGTGATCTTCTGCGCGATCAAGGGACAGAATGTAGACGGTAACGACTTTATCCCGGGTGCGGTAGAGCAGGGATGCGGCGCATTTATCTGCCAATATGTTCCCGAAGCGGCGAAGGAATCAGGAAAGCCTTTTGCGGCGGTAATTGTCGAGGACACAATTAAGGCAATGGGTACTCTTGCGGCGTATTACAGGGGTATTTCTGATGCTAAAGTTATTGCAATAACAGGCAGCGTGGGTAAGACCACCACCAAAGAGTTTATTTATGCAGTCGCATCTGCGGCATTCAAGACTCACAAGACACAGGGCAACTACAACAATGAACTTGGTATGCCCCTTACCATATTCGGCATCGAGCCCGAGCATCAGGTAGTTGTGCTCGAGATGGGCATGAGTGCTCTCGGGGAGATCGAGTATATGACGAAAATTGCTCGCCCCGACATGGCAATCGTTACCAACATAGGCACGTCTCATCTTGCATCCCTCGGCACAAGAGAGAATATCTGCCGTGCCAAGATGGAGATAAGACTTGGCCTTAACAAGGACGGAATACTTCTTCTTAACGCAGACGAGCCGCTGCTTATGAATCAATACGAACAGCTTGATAAAAAGCCGAAGCTGATGAGTGTGGCAAGTCGATTCGGAGATTTCAGAGCGGTAAACGTCCGTCAGAAGATCGACGGCATCGTTTACGATCTGCTATATAAGAACAAGGCTGTTACAAATGTTGAAATCCCGGCTCTTGGTAAACACAATGTGTACAACTCTCTTGCGGCTTATGCTGTGGGCGTTATGCTCGGAATGAATGACGATCAGATACGCCGCGGACTCAAATCCTTTGTCAGCGCTGACAAGAGACAGAATGTATACGACGTCGGTGGAATAACCGTTATTGATGACTGCTATAACGCAAGCCCCGAATCAATGCGCGCGGCTATAGATGTGCTTGTTTCCATGGCACAGAAGAAGAATACAAGACCTGCGGCACTTCTCGGCGATATGCTTGAGCTTGGTGACTATTCCCGCCTTATGCACGATCAGCTTGGTCAGTACGTGGCGCAGATGCAGGTTCAAAAGCTGTTCTGCTACGGTAATATGGCTGACATAGTAGCGGAAGCGGCAATAAAAAAAGGTATCCGCGCTGAAAACGTGTTCGTTTCTCTCGATACAAGAGATGCGCAGGGAATGGCGGATATGATACTTCAAACGCTCGAACCCGGTGACATCCTTCTTGTAAAAGCAAGTCGCGGTGTGGCTGCAGAGCGTGTGATCGAGTGCATGAAAAAGCGCAAGGCAAAAAAGAAACGAATCTGACCTATACGAAAAATAAATCAAAGGATAACGACGAATAATGAATTATAATATCATGTATGTCATCACATTGGCACTTACCTTTGTTTTGACAGTTCTGATTCTGAAAAAGCTGATTCCTGTGCTGAAGAGCCATAAGATGGGTCAGAAGATCCTTGAGATCGGCCCCAGATGGCACAAGGGTAAAGAAGGCACTCCCACAATGGGTGGCGTGGCATTTATTATTGCAATAGCCATTTTTGGACTTGGCGGATGTATTTACCTCGGTATAGTTGACGGAATCCGCTCCACTTTGCCCCTTGTTCTTACACTTGCTCTTGGCATCTCCGGCGGACTTATCGGTTGCATAGATGACATGGCAAAGCTTAAAAAGAAGCAGAACGAAGGTCTGACTGCTCCCCAGAAGTTCATTCTTCAGGTTATAGCTGCTGCGCTGTATCTCTTCGGCATGACACTTGTATGTGATATTGATACAACGCTGTATATCCCCTTTGTGAATGCTACTATTGACTTGGGAATATTCTATTACGTCGTTGCAATGCTGCTTATAACAGGTATTATCAACAGCGTCAACCTCACAGACGGAATTGACGGTCTCTGCTCAAGCGTGACATTGGTGGTTGGTGTGTTCTTCACTGTAGCAGGATACATGACAGGCATGGCTGAGCCCGACGGCCCGGTTATTCTCCTCGGTGCACTTCTTATCGGCGGATGTGCCGGCTTCCTTGTTTATAATTTCTACCCGGCAAGAGTTTTTATGGGTGATACGGGCTCCTTGTTCTTGGGCGGACTTGTAGTAGGCGGTGCATTTATGCTGAATAACCCGCTTATCGTTGTTGTATTCGGTATAGTATATATAATCGAGACAGCTTCCGTAATGCTCCAGGTAGCTTATTTCAAGCTCACTCACGGAAAGAGACTGTTTAAGATGAGTCCCATTCACCATCATTTCGAAAAATGCGGATGGTCTGAAATAAAGATAGTGGTTGTCGCATCAATTGTGACAGCTGTTGCGGCAGTTTTGTCTGTGGTTTTCGGACTCAGATAAGTTAAACAGTTATTAAGTAGTAAAAATTCGGAGGTGAGGGCGTGAATAACGATCCCCGTAACAGAACAACTCATGCACGCCGTCGTCCCGAAGCTATGGTGAATGACAATTCCGGCGAATTGCGCGGGAGACCGAGTGTAGATCAGGCATCCCGCAGCAGACAGGTGAGCAGGAGCGGTCAGCATCACGATCAAAGAAAGACAACTCAAAGAAGACCTGACAGCGAATATAAATTCAGCGCAGGTAATTCCCGCAGACCCACACCCGGAGCAACAGCATCACGGCATGTGACAACACTTACCCCGGCGGACGAAAGAAGACTTGCGAGACGTGAAAACCGTGCAATCAGAGAATACAAAAGGGAAGAAGAGTGGCAAAAGGAAGTAGTAAGAGTACGCGGCGGTATTGACGTGTTCATGCTTGCTATTATTCTGATAATGCTTGCTCTCGGAAGCATTACGGTGTTCAGCGCAAGCTATCCCCGAGCAATTTCGGAGGATGTCAGCAGCAGCTACTATATAGCAAATCAGGCAAAGTTCCTTGTTATCGGCTTCGTAGTGATGATAATCGCAATAATCATCCCTATTAAGTGGTACAAAAATTGGGCGCCGATTCCTGCATATGTTGTTTCTGCGATACTTCTTGTGGCGGTACTGTTTATCGGACGTTCGGTAGGTGAAGCGGTAAGATGGATAAAGATCGGTCCCTTTAATCTTCAGCCGTCAGAGCTGATGAAGATATCGCTTGTGCTGATGATCGCATGGTATGCGGAAAAATATGAAAAACAGATGAAGGACCTTGACAGGGGAAAGACCTCTTACAAGTGGAATATTCTCTACCCCTGCATCATTCTCGGCATCGCCTGTGTGCTGGTGCTCATAGGCAGACATCTTTCGGGTACTATTATCGTCGGCTGTATCGGTTTCTTTATGCTGATACTTGCGGGATGCAAGCTTTCGTGGTTACTCTTTACTGTGCTTCCCGTTGCGGCGGTGGCTCTCGGCGGATTCCTTGCATTGAATCCTTACGCACTCAAGAGAATCACCACATTTACAGATGATAACGCAGACGTACTTGATGAATTATATCAAACAACGCAAAGTATATATGCAATAGGCTCAGGCGGACTATTCGGCAAGGGATTTGGTCAGAGTCAGCAGAAATACGGTTACCTCGGCAACGCACACACAGACTTCATTTTCTCTGTGTGGTGTGAGGAACTTGGATTTATCGGAGCTGTCGCATTGATCCTTCTGTTCCTTCTGTTCATTTGGCGAGGATATGTTATCGCCCTTCGCTCTCCCGATAAGTTCACTATGTTGACAGCATTCGGCATAACCACTCACGTTGGTATTCAGGCATTCCTCAATATGTGCGTAGCGTCGGATATTATCATGAACACAGGCGTTACACTCCCGTTCTTCTCATACGGAGGCTCGGCGCTGATCGTGCTGATGGGAGAAATGGGAATACTACTCAGCATATCACGGCAATATTACCGTAAGAAGTCGGATATTGAGAGAGAAGAGCTTCTCAAAAAAGCCGGAATGGACTAAAGCTCAAAAATAATTTTGTTGGAGTTAATATGAGAGTATTAATGACAGGCGGCGGTACAGGCGGACACGTTAATCCTGCACTTGCTATCGCTAACACAATAAAGATGAATGATCCCACAGCAGTTATTGAATATGTGGGAACAAAAAAGGGTATTGAAAACAAGCTCGTACCAAAGGCGGGATATCCGATCCACTATGTTGAGATACAGGGCTTCAGACGAAAGCTTTCTCCCGCAAATCTAAAGGCGGCGTATCTTGCAGTTACATCCCCCCGTAAGGCGAGATCCATTATTGAGGAATTCAAGCCGGATATCGTTGTGGGAACAGGCGGATATGTGTCATGGCCTGTTGTCAAAGCGGCAGCAGATATGGGAATTCCCACAGCACTTCACGAATCCAATGCGATTGCAGGTGTGGCGGTGAAGATGCTGCAGAAATACGTTGACAGAATATATTTGAATTTCGAGAAAACAGGGGATACACTCACCTGCGAGCGCGAAAAGCTCATGAAGGTGGGAAATCCGGTTATGACAGGCTTTGCATCAATTTCACGCGAGGAAGCGAGAGCAAAGCTCGGAATAGACGACAAATACAAGTACATCATCCTCTCCTATGCGGGAAGTATGGGTGCCGAAAAGGTAAATGACGCGGTGCTTTGCCTTATGCGCGAGTATACATCAAAGCATCCCGAGGTGTACCACATTCACGCGACAGGTGCTATCGAGCATGAACTCATGACATCTCAGTTCAAGGAAATGGGACTTGACAAATTCGAGAACATCGAGCTTTGCGAGTACATTTACGATATGCCACTGAAAATGGCGGCGGCAGATCTCACCATAAACCGCGCAGGCGCGATGACAGTATCCGAGCTTGCAATAACAGGCAAGGCCGCTATCTTCATCCCTTCACCGAATGTAGCTGAAAATCATCAATACAAAAACGCGAAGGTACTTTACGATGCAGGTGCGGCAGGACTGTTTGAGGAAAAAGAGCTTACCGACGGAGCAAAACCTCTTATCGCAAAGGTGGAGGAGCTTCTCTCGGATGAGGGTATAGCAATTCGTCGAGAAATGAGCGAAAACATCCGTCAGTTTGCGGTGGTTGATTCAAATAAGCTGATCTACAATGACCTTTGCAAGCTTGTAGAAAACAGCAAGAAGTAATATTTCGGATAATTATTATCTTTAGAAAGGGGCGATCAATTTGGCAGAGCCGAGAAAAGAACGGCCAACGGAAGTATTGTACATTTACGACCGAATCTGCCCGAAGGCATCGAAACAGCGCGAGATCTTAAGAGAATACGGCACTGATTTGAAGATGAAGAAAAGTGCGCCCCGAGTGAATGCACAGCAAAGTGTACCTAAAGTCAGGGGCGGAGGTCAGGAACGGTCAAAACCAAGATCGGAAAACAGGCCTCGCAACACAGGACAAGCAATGGGAAATGGCAGCAGAACCAGGTCCTACAATGCGGATACATCATATGACCGACCGCGATACAGTAGCTATAGCCGGTCTGACCGAGGACAAGCAGGATATAGGCACAGCGGTGGATTCTACGGTGCTGCTGTTAAGGAAAGACCGTTCAAGATTCTGCTGGACAGTATTATCAACTTCATTGACACAGTTGAAGAACGCGGCAGAAATGATGAAAACATCGCTAAAAGACGCGCCATTGCAGCGAAAAAGTGGTCGGAATACAAGAATCTGATAAGAACAGTGGTAATATTACTGCTCGTTGCAACATTGTTTGCCTTTGCGGTGTACAACCTGTTCTTCAAGGTTAAGAATATCACAGTAGATGGAACAGCTCTTTATTCGGCGGAGGATATCATAACAGCGTCCGGTGTTGCAATGGGGGACAAGCTATATTCCTTTGATACGAGTGATGTGGCGGCTGCAATAACCTTCAGATGCCCGTACATCAAATCAGTTGAGGTGTCGCGGGGTATACCGAACAAATTGTCTTTAACTCTTACAGATGATACGGCTGTATATTACGCCTGCGTATGGGGTGACTGGTTGAAGCTGTCGTCCGGACTCAGAGTCCTTGAGGTGACGGATGAAGAAACAGCCAAATCAGAAGGTCTCACAATGCTGACGCTGCCCGAGATAGTGTATTCTGTGGCAGGCGGTGTTATAGAATTTGAAAACCCGAGAGACGAGCGATTCATCAGAGACACACTTGCATCTGTTGAGGCATCACAGCTCTGCCGGTCCGGCAAGATCGACAGCATTGACTTGTCAAATGAGTACGATATCACAATGCAGTATGACGGCAAGTATATGATGAAATATGGCGGTGAAGCTGATCTTGAACTGAAGCTGCTTATGGGATATAAGACGATCACCAGCGACAAGTTTGAGAACGGTGTTCCTGCGAGAATAGATCTTGGCGTTGTCGGAGAAGCAAGCGTGAAATATGACCACAGTCTGAGTACAAATTCATCGAAATGACAGATTTTGGTCGAAAAAAAGCGAAAAAATGCAATATTATTTGATTTTTTGAATGAAAAATATCCAAAACCTATTGCAAAATCTCGCTTGATATTGTAATATATAAGGTAGTAAACTGTCTAAATTATATCTATTTTAATGACTGATTAAAAAAACGAGGAGGGCACTCAAATGCCGTTGTTTGAACTTGACGATAACAATTACGAAAGTGGAGTAAATATTAAAG
>JAGBGV010000374.1 GCA_017935805.1 Clostridia bacterium
CTCTTCCCCACCCGTATAGCTCTTTTTGATGGGATGCTCCTTCTTTTCAACGGTAACACCTGCCCAGTTGCCGACCTTCTCATTACGTCCGGTCAGCGCATTGAACATGGTCGTTTTACCGCTGTTGGGATTACCTGTGAGGGCAATTCTCATGGTTTTTCCTCCTGGAATATATGTAGATTATTTAAAACAAATTACTGCACGGCGCAGTTAGTGTCCACTAACCTTCGCCCGTAAGAAATGCCGAGCCACGCTTTTCATCGATTCAGATGATGATCGCCTCGGCAAGCTCTGTATCGATATTGTATCTTCCGTCCTTGATGGAAACAACGCAACCGCCACTCAGATGAGAGATAACCGTTATCGGCTCACCGCTGTAACAGCCGAGCGTAAACAGAAATCCGTCAAGCTCTTCATCATCGGTCTCGATCGCTTTGATGATGTATTCCTTTCCTTCTTCGGCTGCAGTTAAGTTCATACGATGCTCCTGTTGATATGTCTACAATTAGCGCGGACTAACTATGCTTCTATAAAAAGCAGTTAGTTTCTTCTAACCATGTAATATAATACATTAAAAAAGCTTCTTTGTCAATGTTTTTTTGGCAAAAAAAGTTTAATCGGCAAATTTTACATTACTTTTCATTTTTCTTGTCGACAGAGTTGTACATTTTTACAAATGGTATTTTACGTAATCTTAGCTTATATATATGCAAGTTTTATTACAAATAGAATCACGGGGCGGAAAAACCGCCCCGTGTATTGTATTATCATCCAAGATATTTTGCAGCGTACGCATCGTACTGGGATCTGTATACAGGGCTGTCTGTCTTGACAGCACGGAGAGACTCATGAAGATTGAGGTTCTCCGCCTCAGCATCAATAACACATCCTGCGATGTTTGAGCAGTGATCGGACACTCTCTCAAGATTTGTGATGATATCAGACCACACAAATCCCGTCTCAATGGAGCATGCACCCTTCTGGAGTCTCGTGATGTGACCGGATCTCATGAGATTTTTAAGCTTATCAATGATCTGCTCAAGAGGCTCAACTGTTGATGCCGCAACCATATCGTTCTTGACGAATGCGGTGTAGGAAAGATCGAGGATCTCCTCAGTAGCCGCTGTAAGATTATTAAGCTCGGTAAGAGCTTCACCCGAGAATGTGATCTGCTTTCCCTTGATCTCCTCAGCGGAATCCACAAGGTTCTTCGCGTGATCACCGATTCTCTCAAGGTCTCCGATTATTTTGAGTAACTTTGCAGCCTCAGCGCTGTCTCTCTTGCCTATCTGAAGAGTGGACAGCTTTATAAGATATGTTCCGATAACGTCCTCATAGTGGTCCGTCTTATCCTCAGATTTCTTTATTGCCTCGACAAGCTCAGGGTCATATTTATAAAGACACTTCATACCGTTTTTAAGTGAGGATACAGCTTCATCAGCCATCTCATACGCGAGCATATGACATCTCTCAAGAGCAACCGCAGGAGTAAGCAGAAGACGCTCATCAAGCTCTGCAATAGCATCCGAATCTTTTGTTTCAGGAACGAGCTTCAGTGCGATCTTCTCAAGGAATCCTGTGAGAGGCAGGAACATAACGGTACAAACAAGCTTAAATACAGTATTTACAACGGCAATGGAAACACGTGACGCCTCACTTGCAAACAGAGCATCCGTAGCGGGAACGAGCCATCCGACTAGCACGAATGCAACAAGACAGATAGCCGTACCGAGTACGTTGAATGCAAGGTGAGCCATTGCGGCAGACTTCGCATTTCTGTTAGTTCCGAAGCAGGAAAGAACAGCGGTAACACATGTACCGATCGCCTGTCCCATTACGATGGGAATAGTAGCACCGATACTTACTTTGCCGGTGTCGGAAAGCACCTGAAGAATACCGACAGAGGCAGAGGAAGACTGGATAATAGCAGTAAGAAGCGCACCTACAAGAACACCGAGAATGGGGTTCTCGAACATGGTGAATACCTGCTGGAATTCGGGGCTGTCCTTAAGTCCGGAAACAGAGCCTGACATTGCATCCATACCGAACATGAGTACCGCAAAGCCAAGAAGGATCACACCGGTATCCTTACTTTTGTTAGACTTGCAGAACATATAGAGAACGATACCGACAAGTGCAAGGATCGGGGTAAAGAATGAGGGCTTAAACATATTTAGAATGATAGACGCCTCGCCGGGGATATTTTCCATTGCAAGTATCCATCCGGTAACTGTAGTACCAACGTTTGCACCTATGATTACATTTATAGCCTGCTTCAGGTTCATGAGTCCGGAGTTTACAAAGCCGACTACCATGACCGTGGTAGCAGATGAGGACTGGATGATCGAGGTCACGACAAGTCCGGTAAAGAATCCTGCGATTCTGTTTGTTGTCAGTTTGGAAAGAAGCATCTTAAGACTGCTGCCTGCACGTCTTTCAAGAGCCTGTCCCATCAGGTTCATTCCGAAAAGGAACAAGCATAGACCACCTACGAGAGTAAGTGCCTGCTTAAGGACTTCGAAAGTTGTCATAGATTTTGACCTTTCCCGTTTAAATATTTTGAAATAATGAGAACAATCCCACATTCCCCCATAATAAACACATTATACTATAATGTCAAAAGATTCGCGTAAATTACAAGTAAAGAAAAAGTAAAGAAACGGTAAAGAATACAATTTATATCGAACAAAATAAAATGGTGAGTCTCTTAAGGCTCACCATTTATTAAATGTATAATCTGTTATAATTCCAACTCTCACTTAGTTACGGTGTTCTTGTACATAAAGTCGTACGTCAGTTCAAACCACACCTGCTCACGCACTCCGGACTCGGAGTAACCGTTTGCCATCATATAACTCACATATTCTGCGGGGGTGGAAAGATCGTATTCCTGTGCAAGCATTTCAGCCTTCTCGTCAAACGCCGCATTTGTCAGTGCTATCTTCTCGGCTCTGGCAATGTAGTACATCACCATCTCATGCTTGACTACGTCCTTCGCGTATTCCTCAATGCTCTTTTCGTACTCCTCAACAGTCATTCCCATAGTGTCCCGTACATAGTCCTCGTAGGACACCGATCTTGACTCTGCTTTAGCCTTAACGGATTCAATAGTACCAACGCGAACTTCTTCAAGCTCCTTTTCGGGGTACTTCTTTACCTTGAAATTCTCAACTGCCATGTACATTACACGGTCAAGAACATAATCCTCAAGCTTTTCGGTTCTTACCCGTCTGAGCTCACCGACCGCCTGATCCTCAAAGGACTTCTCATCGGTACAACCGTAATAGTCAAAAAGCTTCTCATCGTATGGCTCAAGCTCCGCTCTGCGGATGCCTACGACCTCAACGTCAATGTCTATAGTCTTGCCGACATAATAAGGATAATTGAAGCAGGGGTCGGGCACTGTTACCGAAATAGTCTTTTTATCCCCCACCTTCATTCCCACGATCTGTTCATCAACTCCGGGAAGAACGCCCTCGGCACCGAGCGCTGCGGAATAGCCTTCCTTCTTCGAGTTTACGATATCGTTTAGAGGCTTTCCGTCAAGATATCCCTGATACTTTATATCAACGATATCATTCATCTGTGCTGTAGCACCCTCGCCTGCATCCTGCCACTTGGATTCATTCTTGCGAAGGCCCACGATCTCCACGTCCACGGTTATGGTCTTTCCCTGAAGCTCGGGGTATTTCAGACACACCTCGGGAACATCTACCGTAATAGTCTTCTTCTCACCAAGCGTCATTCCGATAATATGTTCATCAGCACCGTCGATGATCCCGTTTTTTCCAAGCTCTACAGTATCTCCATCAGCCTTGGAGTTAACAAGATTCTCGATTGCTTTACCGTCAAGATACCCTTGGTACTTCACGTCAGCGATAAACCCACTCTCGGAAGGAATACCCTCACCGATCTCTTTCACAACAGTTATGGTCGCAGTATAGAGGATCCTGTAATTGAGTATCTGTGAGTTCACCTCCTGCTCGGTAGGTGCACCTGCATTTATGTTTACCTCAAGTCCCTTGTATTCTCCGACCTCAAGGTATTCGTTAAGATCATAATCATATCTGTCTCTGAAGTCACCGGTATATTCCTCAAAAACGGCAGGCTTCTGTTCCTTTGTTTTACATCCCGCAAAAACACACGCAGACATTATCGCCGCCAAAGCGAGAGACACGATTTTCACTGCTTTTCTTTTCATTTATATCACCTCATATAAGGAAAGCCCGAACCGCACAAGCAGTCCGAGCTGTGTACCTTATTAGTATACCGCGAAATTTCGGTATTGTCAAGACGGCTGTTTAAGGTGATTGCTACCTTAAAGCACCTTATATCCCTGCGCCTCAACGGTGCTCTTCAGAAGTGAATCTTCTACATTTGCAGAAAGTGTGAGAGTTGCCGTTCCCGCCTTGTGATCGCACACGCAAAGATCAACACCGTCGATCTCCTCGAGAACCTTCTTAACTCTTGCCTCACAGTGGGGATACATCATTCCCTCGATCTTCATTACCTTTTCCATTTTCTTTTTCTCCTTTTGTTTTGTTTTTAGTTTTTTATCATGTTTTGAATCATGTATACGACAAAGATTCAGTCTGAGTGCATTGGAAACCACGAAAAAGCTTGAAAAGCTCATTGCCGCCGCACC
>JAGBGV010000375.1 GCA_017935805.1 Clostridia bacterium
GGAGCAGGTACGGCGAAGAACGGTCATGTTTGCATTAGTCTCTGCATTCATGTAATCGCTCTTCTGAGAGATTGCGGAGCAAACGGAGAGAAGTGAAGGAAGTCCTGTACCGGAAATACCTGTCTTAATGTAGGCACATCCTGCACGAACTGCCTCAAAAGCAGAGGCGGAGGCAACACCGAAGTTGTCGGAGCACTCAACACCGATGGCAACATTCTCAGGCACATTTTCGCGAACATATGTAATGAGCTCTGCAAATTCCCAGGGCATCGCAATTCCTGCGGTATCACAGAGAGTCACGGAACTTGCACCTGCGGAAACAGCGGCGTTCACTGCATTGCAGATGAACTCGCGGTCACCTCTGGTTGCATCCATTGCGGCAAACTCAACGTCATCGCAGAGAGAAGCGGCATGGCTTACGAGGGTTGTGATATTCTCAAGCATAGCAGCAGGCTTCTTGTGGCAGAGATATTCCATCTGTACCGCGGAAACGGGAAGTGCTATGATCATTCTTGCGGATTTGGCATATTTAAGAGTGTCCCAGGTAAGATCGATCTGTTCTGCGGTCATTCCGCCGACAACAGCAAGCTTTGCGGAAACGGCTGCGGCAGTGGTCTTGAGAATAAGCCCGTCGGTCTTTTTGTTGGTCACGGGACCCATCTCAATAATGTCAACTCCTGCGCGATCGAGAAGCTTTGCAGTCTCGATAACAGCCTTGAAACTGTAGGCGGAGCCGCCGTGTTCAGAAGCAATCTCAGCCTTGCGTCTGAGTGTAGCGTCAGCAATAATAATTTTACTCATATTAGACACCATCCTTTGGTATAATTGATAAATTTTTATATCGGGCACAAAAAAAGCCCCGAAGCAACCTATGCCTCAGGGACGATAAAACTACCGCGGTACCACCCGAATTACTGTAAAACAGTCACTTTGTAAGGATTCAAACAAATCCTCTGCCATGATAACGGGGCAATCCGTAGCTTCCTTTGGAGAAGCTCTGCTCGGGAATGAGTGATGAACTTGTACCCACCGGCTCACAGCTACCGCCGGCTCTCTGAAGAGTCATTGATTCATGCAGTTTCCGTCATTGCATTTTAAATATGTATACATTATATATGAGGAAAATCTGTTTGTCAAGAGGGAATATGCAGTCTTTTTGAAATATCGGCGAATTGCACTACTGCTCAAAAATGATCAAAGGACGTTTAATGCAAATTGCCGTATGAAAAGTTTTTACAAATAAATCTGTAAAATACGTGCATTTACGGTGATAATGTGATATAATGAGCATAATATATAGGGACGAAAAAGGAGGAATTTACAGTGTTTTTCGATTATTATTACCTTGTCCTTATCCTTCCTGCAATGATTTTTGCTTTTTGGGCAAGTGCCAGAGTGAACAGTACTTTTAAAAAGTATTCACAGATGGGAACTGCAAGGGGACTTACCGGGCGTGATGCGGCGGCTGCCGTGCTTCGTCAAAACGGTATAACCGATGTACGTATCGAATCAGTTGCCGGTAATCTTACCGATCATTATGACCCCAGAACAAAGGTTATCCGTCTTTCCGACAGTGTATACGGCAGTACCTCTGCTGCGGCTATAGGTGTGGCGGCGCACGAGGCGGGTCATGCGGTACAGCACAATCAGGAATATACACCTCTGACACTCCGCAATGCTATAATTCCTGTGACAAATATCGGTTCAAAGCTTGCAATGCCGCTTCTCATTATCGGAATATTCCTTTCTTATTATGCGGAGAAGTATCTTCTTATTGCATATCTCGGAGTTATTTGTTTCTCCCTTTCGGCATTGTTCCAGCTTCTGACTCTGCCGACAGAGTTTAACGCGAGTAAGCGTGCACTTGAGGCTATTGAGGCGGGCGGTATTCTTATGAAAGATGAGCTCCCCGGTGCAAAGAAGGTGCTCAGTGCAGCTGCACTTACCTACGTTGCGGCTCTCGCCGTGTCGATCATGCAGCTTCTCAGACTTCTTATAATCCTCGGAAACAGAAGACGTGACTAATAATAAAAAAGGTACGGGAGACCGTACCTTTTTTATCTGTCAAATAATATCTCATATACCATTTCCACCCGTACCTCGTCACCCATTGAACGATTTGTACGTGTACCTGTTGATGCGTGTGTCATACCCAGCTTTTCCATCAGCTTGTATGATGCCACGTTCTCGGAATCGCATCCTGCGAATATCCGACGTACTCCGAGTGAATCTTTTGCAAAATCCATTACGGCTTTCGCGGCTTCCGTGGCAAATCCGCGACGGAGGTAGTCGCGGTGCAGGACCCATCCCAGCTCAGCTTCACTTCGGTCCTCCATCATGTAGAGTGTGATTCCCCCGATGTGGACATCACCGAAAAGGATCACAAATTCATACCTCTCGGGCTGATCCTTCGCCCACTGCGCTGCCGAATCGCGCAGGAATTCAGCGGTTTCTTCTTCATCGGCGTAGGGAAGAAACATCATGTATTTCGTATTTTCCGCATCGCCTGCATATGCGTGGGTGGAACTAAGATACGATATATCAGCAGGGCGGAGTATAAGTCTTTCGGTTTTAAGTTCCATAATATCACCTCAGTCAATATTATAACAGATGCGTATAGTGTTTAGCAATAAAAATGGCACGATTCTATTGAAAATCATACTGTTTTGTGATATACTGTATACAGAGGTTTTCGGAGGTGATCGTTATGTCACACAAGCGTAAAATGATAGTGCCGATAATTGTCTCAATACTTGTGGTGCTGTACTACATAGTCTATTTTGGATTTCTGATCTCATTCCTCGATATTTTGTGGGGAATCGTACTCGGAATCATACCTGTGGCACTGGCGGCCGCTATGATAGCGGTATGCGTTGAGCGAATCAAGGAAATAAAGAAAGGTGAAGAAGATGATCTTAGTAAATACTGATTTTATTACGGGCAAAGAGCTCGAAACATTGTCTCTTGTAAAGGGAAGTACTATCCAGTCGAAGCATGTCGGTAAGGATATCATGCAAAGCTTCAAGACCCTTGTTGGCGGTGAGCTCAAGGGTTACAACGAAATGATGAACGAGGC
>JAGBGV010000376.1 GCA_017935805.1 Clostridia bacterium
CGCAAGGCTCTCATCATCTCGGCAATATTCGCGGTATGTCTGGTTCTTTTCCCGCTCTCTATCGCACCAAGAGAGTCTTTGACTTACAGCGGAGACATCATAAGGTATAACGTCTTCAACTGTGAAACTCACCGTTATTCCAAGGAAGACGTAAAGCAGGTCACGTTCTGAACAGAGCGCAAGACCAGATCAAGAGGGCGTTACGGAAGATCAAAAAGTTATAACTATCTGATGACCGTCACAATGAATGACGGCAACCGGTTCGACTTTTATCCCGGCGGTTTTCGAATTACAAATGCTGCGGGAAAGGCGGGAATGATCAAAAGTATGCTGTATTTAAAGGATCTGTTCGGAGAAGACATTGTTACCATAGGATCTACTAAGTATATCGACAAAGTAGTTCAAAGAGACAACTTTACAGATCGCGAGATCGAACTGCTACACGAATTATTCGAAATAAAATAACAGCATTTCACTCCTGTCAACATAGCAGGGGTGAATTTTATTTGGGGCATATTTTTTCGCAAATATTGTATTATTCGCTCTGTTATGGTATAATGTTGCAAACAGCATACACAAAACATCAAAGCGAGGTATGATCAATGAAAAAATTCACTTTTGGCACTCCCGAAGAGTTTGTTCCGTCAAAGTATTGTCGCAACTTCAATTATGTAGAAACAGACGTAAAGTTTCCCGAGTCCAGATTTACATACAAAAAGACAGCCGCCGGATTCGTTGTGGAATTCCCCCTCGACAACGGCACACAGATATTCGGATTCGGTCTGCAGCTTAAGCAGTTCAACCACTCCGGTGCAAAGATCAAGCTGTGCGTAAACTCCGACCCTGTTTCCAAAAATGGCGACTCTCACGCTCCTGTTCCCTTCTTCGTTACAAACAAGGGCTACGGTATGTACTTCGACACAGCGCGTTATGCTGATTTCTACTGCGGTAAGCGTAAGAAAAACAGCAAGAAGCCCCAGGAAATGATCGAGGGCGGCGGTGACTCTGAGGCCGAGCTTTACAAGATGCGCAAGGAAAACGACACCGTCATGAGCGTGCTCATTCCTGCTGCAGCCGGCGTTGACGTTTATGTTTTCGAAGGTGAGACTATCACTGACATAGTCAAGCAGTACAATATGCTCGCAGGCGGCGGTGCTAACGTTCCCGATTGGGGTCTTGGCATGATGTACCGCTGCTACACACAGTGGGGTCCCGAAGAAATTACAAAGACTGCGGAATATATGCGCGAGGCTGATATTCCCTGCGATATAATCGGCATCGAGCCGGGCTGGCATTCCCATAAATATCCCTGCACCTTCCAGTGGAATCGTGACAAGTTCACCGATCCGAAAGCGTTTATCGAACACCTCAAGGAGCTTGGCTACCATGTCAACCTCTGGGAGCACGCATACACGCATCCGGAAAGCTGTCTCCACGAGGCACTAGAGCCATATTCAGCGGACTATCTCGTTTGGGGCGGACTTATCCCCGACTTTGCTACCCCTGAAGCAAGAAAGATCTTTGCTGATCACCATCGCAGCGAATGCGTTGACATTGGTGTTGACGGATTCAAGCTGGACGAATGTGACTCCGGTGACTACGTCGGAAGCTGGGGCTTCCCTCTTCTTGCAGAGTTCCCCTCGGGACTTGACGGCGAGCAGTATCACTCCCTTTTCGGTACACTGTACGTAAACACTCTCCTTGACGCACTTGGAGAGAAGCCTACATACTCACTTGCACGTCAGATGGGTGCACTCGCTTCATCCTACCCCTTTGTTCTTTACAGTGACCTTTACGATCACCGTGAATTTGTTCGCGGAGTAGTAAACTCAAGCCTCTCAGGACTGTTATGGACTCCCGAAGTGCGCTTCTGCTTCGGTACAGAGGACTGCATCCGCCGTTTACAGATCGTTGCACTTTCCTCCATGTGTCTCATAAATGCATGGAACTACAACGGAATCCCGTGGGTAGTTCACGAATGCGAGGCTGAAGCAAGAGAGATATTCAAGCTTCGTTACAGCCTTATTCCCAGACTCCGCGCGGCTTTCGACGAATACAAAGCAACCGGCAAGCCTCCGATGCGTGCCCTTGTTATGGACTATACACGCGACCCCGAAACATACAAGATCGACGACCAGTGGCTTTTCTGTGACGATTTGCTCGTTGCACCCATTTTCCCCGGCAACAATGACGAACGTGACGTATATCTTCCCGTTGACTCCAAGTGGGTTGACTATTACACAAAAGAGCCTGTCGAGTCCGGTTGGATCCATACACAAACAAAGAATATTCCTCTTTACAGAAAAGTTGACTGATACCCAATAAATCACACCCCCGGAGCCTTTGATATGATATTCAACCTCCCTTTTGACGTGGTTTTCTGTCATGACTACGATTCGGAGATAATAGTCGACGGTTGGCGCAAGGCAGAAGCAGAAGGATATACATACTATGAAGCAAGCCTTGGCGGTTTGAACTTCTACCTGCTTGAGCATGTCGACGGTCAGATGTACCTTAGAGTCTTTAATATCGGTGACCCTGTGACAGGCTTTGTCGGCATCAGATTCAACTGGCGGCACGGCGAAGACTGCTACACCATGATCCCGGCAATCTATTATGACGGTAACAACTGCGGCGAGACCTTTGATATTCCAAAAGTATCTCTGCCGGACAGTCCCGTGTTCAATGCCTCGGTTTCAGCAGTTTCTTTTCCCACAATGATAACAAAGCAAGGAGAGCGCGGATACTGCTATGACTTCTCTCCCACATCATTTGCAGGATGGAATGGTGTAGAGCTTAATGCAGAGCGTTCAACCTTCACAATATTCGCACCTGCCAAGGAAAGAAAAATATATGGTTGCGGGGATTTTTCAGACAGCAGCAGACCTCCTTTCACCTGGCAGCATTCCGGCGTGGTCAATATCCGCTTCAGAGTAAGAGAGTTTGACTGTCCCGATGTAAAGTCCGTTTATGACTATCACTGGAACACCGCCATAAGAAGCAAGATGTATCCCGCCTCAAACGAGCCGAAGCTCAAGGAAGAGGATGCGGTGGAGATAGTTCGTGACTGGACGTACGATATGCACATGCTCATCAGTCCAAAGGATGAACCGTTGATCCTCAATGCGTTTATGGATAATTACCACCGCTGGCCATCCCCTGTTTGTGCGGAATGGGTCATACAGATCGGCTGGTGTTGCGGCACAATGACAGCACTTCCCTTTCTCAAGTTTGGCGGCAAGTATCGCGAATTCGCCCTCAAATTCTTTGATTTTATCTCAACAAACGGAAATTCACCCAGCGGTGTAAAATATTCTGTTTATGACGGTGAGCATTGGATGACACCGGAGCACCCCGAGTATCACAATCGCGAATACAATCACGTCAGGTTCTATTCCGATCACCTGTACTATCTCGGTCGCGCTATCACCTATGAGCGCGAAAACGGGATCGAGCACCCTGCATGGGTTGATGAATTCAATCGCGGTGTAGGTATACTCACCGATCTTTGGAAACGCGAGCGTGATTTCGGTATTTACTGGAATATTGACGGCGAGCAGGTTGAAATCAAGCGTGGTGGTACCGCTGTAGGTGCATACTGTCTGTTGGTTCTCAGCGAAGCAATCGGAATGTACCCGGACAACAGCGATCTCAAGGCTGTATTTGAAGAAGCCTGCGATGAGTATTACAAGCGCTGTGTGCTGACAGGACACTGCAACGGCGGTCCTGCTGATATCATAGAAGCGGACGACTCAGAAAGCTGCGCTGCTCTTGCAAACGCACTTGTAAGACAATATCAGCTTTTCGGCGGTGATGATAAATTACAAATGGCGATTGACGCCTGCGAGATGTTCTCCACATGGGTTGTTAATTACATGCCCGCGTTCCCCGGCGGATCTATGTTTGAGGGAATTAACGTGTGCGGTGGAGTCATAGCAAATGTTCAGAACCGCCATATTGGCCCCGGCATTTGCACTAACTCTGCAAGATTTATCTATGACCTTGGAATGATCACAAATGATAGACGCTGGGTTGACCTTTATTACAGGATCAAAGCTGCGGCAATCAACTGCATGTCCTCATATGACGGAGAATTCTTCGGAATCACATTTGATTCTCCCTTCATGAAAGGTATGCTCAGCGAACAGATCAACATCTCCGACGCCCTCAGCCCTGCCGGAGAAACCTGGAAAGTAAGCGCTTGTTGGCCTGCCACTGCAGTTCTTCTCGGCTGGTTCGACGCGCCTGAACAATAACAAACAAAAAACGGTAGTCTATGGAAGATTACCGTTTTCTTATTTAGTTAATACAAATTATAATTCCACCAAGACTGCTCTGCAAGGTGATCCGTCCGCGCCCTTGATGGAAATAGGTGCCGCGCACAGAAGATATACTCCCTCCGGCACATCCTGCAAGCGTATGCCCTCAAGCAGTACTATCTCCTTGCCGAGAAGCAGATTGTGAACCTCAATCGGTCCGTCCTCCGGTCCAACGGTCTGGGATTCGTTTCCAATCAGACTAATTCCGAAATCCGCAAACACCTTTGCCGCTTCAAGAGTAACTGTTGCTTCGCCCTTGATCAATATCCGCTTTGCTGATTCGTCTGACAATCCTTCTGCTCTCGCGAGTATTGCTTTTGCATCGGATGCTGTTACCTCTCCGCTATGCTGTGCAACATACGACAGACCAACTAATTTTGACAAATCAAGCTGTTCCACCGTTTTCCCGTTGTTAATAAAGTGATACGGGGCGTCAACATGAGTTCCGTTGTGCGCACACATTGAAAAAACAGTCAGGTTACAGATCGCACCGTCAGAAATGGAGTGAAGCCGTTCTGCCTTTGGTGCAGGATCTCCAGGAAACACCACACATCCGGTCAGCTCCTGTGATATATCATATACTTTCACGTCTTCTACCTCAGTTTCACACAGAATAAACGATCATGCCAAGTCCCGCAGATATGAGAATCAGCAGTATCGGGGATATTTTTTTTTGCACAAGCTTTTGAGAAAAAATACCAACCAAAAGAACGAGGGCAAAGATCGCAAGACCGCGGATATCCACATTCAGACCGGTTTCAGTTGAAAAACCAAGGAGAGTGCTGATGAATGTTGTAATTGCGACACCCATTATCAGTCCGATAACGCAGGGGCGTATACCGGAAAGAACTGCTTTGACGCTCTTGTGCTTCAAAAATCCGGTAATTACCGATGAAATAAGAAGAATAATGATAAATGACGGTAAAACAACACCGAGAGTAGCGCATATTGCTCCTAAAACTCCACCTTGATCCGAGCCTACAAAGGTTGCCATGTTTATCGCAATCGGTCCGGGGGTGGATTCTGATACTGCTATCATATTAAGCAGTTCTTCTTCAGTAAGCCAGCCATATGCTGTTACCTTTTCGCTAATGAGTGAGATCATCGCGTATCCGCCACCGAATGTGAACAGTCCTATCTGGAAGAAAGTAATGAATAACTTAAGAAAGATCATTTGCTTTCCTCCTTTCCTTTACGCATACCGGAAATGAGATGTGCGATATATCCGATCACTCCGCAGATGAGGATGAAATATATACCGGAGAACTTCACCGAGAATACTGTGAACAGCACCATGCAAACAGTAACGCAGATAAATATCGTCATATTGAAGGGTGTCTTCTTTATTCCCTTGAGCATCTTAAGTCCTGCTGACAGAATGAGATACACAACGCAAGCCTGAATACCGCGGAAAGCATTAGCAACCAATGTGAGTGACAAAAATGCGTCAAAAAACAGCGATATCACATATATGATCACGAATGACGGGATGCAAACGCCAAGGGTAGCAAACATTGATCCGAAAAATCCCGCCTGTCTGTAGCCTATGTATGTTGCGGAATTTATTGCGATAGGTCCGGGAGTTGACTCAGCAATAGCCACCATGTCAAGAAACTCATCTGACTCCATCCATTTTTTCTTCTCGACAAACTCGTTACGAAGCAGGGATATCATTGCATATCCGCCACCGAATGTGAACAGGCCTATCTTCATCATCGTGAAAAACAGGTTCAGAATAATCCTGCCTTTTTTCCCTTTAGTCTCCATATTGATATTCCTCTCTTATTCTCCGAAAAGCACAGTCAGTATTTCTGCCGCATTAGTGTCAGGCTTAACCTTCGGCATTACCTTGGTTATGTACCCATTCTCATCAATGATGAATGTGGAGCGCACAACTCCCATTGACACCTTACCGTACATTTTCTTCTCCTGCCACACACCGTACTGCTGAATCGCATTAAGCTCCGGATCTGATAGAAGAATAAACGGGAGCTCATACTTCTCTGCAAACTTCACATGAGACGCAACGCTGTCACGGCTAATTCCGATAACCTCGACTCCGCCGTCTTTGAATCTCTCGTATGCGCCGGCAAAGGCACACGCCTGTCTTGTACAACCGGGTGTGTTATCTTTTGGGTAAAAATACAATACAACCTTTTTGCCAAGAAAATCCGATAGTGAAACCGCATTTCCGTCTTTATCGTTCAAAGTAAAGTTCGGAGCTTTCATTCCTTCTTTAAGCATAGCAAATCCTCCCTATCATCAGTTATCCGAGCAACACATCGGTAACAAGCATAATGCAGAATCCCACAAGCAGCGCATATGTCGCACCCCGCTCGCTTCCGTGTGCATGAGTTTCGGGGATCATCTCATCACTGATTACATACAGCATAGTTCCGCCTGCAAATGCCAAAGCAAATGGCAAGATAGCAGAGGCAATGCTGACGGCAAAGTAACCGATAAGTGTTCCTACAACCTCAACAAGTCCGGTAATCATGGCGCACACAAACGTTTTTTTAGGAGTTACTCCCGACGCAAGCATGGGACCGATTATGACCATGCCCTCAGGGATGTTCTGAAGTGCGATACCACCGGCAATAATGAGTGCTTGTGCAGTATCACCTGAGCCGAATCCCACACCTGCCGCAATACCCTCCGGAAGATTGTGTATAGCTATGGCTGTCACGAACAAAAGCACCTTGCTAAGGCTGGCATTATTGTGAGACTCAATATCGGAACCCACCATTTTGTGAAGATGCGGTACCAGCTTGTCCACAAGGTTAAGGCACAGCGCACCTGCAAATATTCCGGCTACTGTAATAAGCAAGCCGAATTTTCCGCCGTATTCGATTGACGGAAGCACAAGTCCCAGCACCGCAGCCGCAAGCATAACTCCCGCAGCAAAAGACAGAACTATATCGGAAAACTTATGCGAAATTTTCTTGAACATAAATCCGATGACGGATCCAATAACCGTTGCCCCGCCAACACCAAGGGCAGTCAGCAATACCATTTCCATAATTATGATTCCTTTTTCTCTATTCCTACCAAAAGAGTATCGGATGCATATACAGCCGATACTCATGGTATATTATACTCTTTCGGGTCCCATTAATATCTCGGATATTACATCCAACACTTTATCATGACAGCCGCCGCAGCATGTTGAGCAATGTGTGACCTTTTTCACGTCCTCGAATGCGTCAAGAACATCTGAAAAAATCTTGTTCTCATGAAGGGCATCTGCTATATCATTATAGCTGACCTTCTTGCAGTTGCAGATCATGTAGTTCTCTTTCATAGGTGAACTCCCGATTATTCAGCCTCGCTGAAGCTGTCCTTGCCTACGCCGCAAAGGGGGCATTCGAAATCTTCAGGAAGGTCTTCAAACTTTGTGCCGGGTGCAATACCGTTGTCGGGATCGCCTACAGCCTCGTCATATTCCCAGCCGCATACATCGCATACATATTTTTTCATGATTTTTTCCTCCAAATTTTTGTAATATTTTTTTACAGTACCAGAGAAGGTGCTGTGTAAACTCTTGCTGCAAGCTCCTGATTGAGCATGTACAGACTCTTGGGACCAGAGCCAAACAACTCCATCTTGGAGATAAGATCATTTGCGTTTGTCTCTTCCTCGCCCTGCTCTTTTACGAACCAGTCGAGGAACTGCATTGTACGGAAGTCTCTTACATCATAAGCCGCACCGTAGATATCGTTGATAAGAGATGTAACATACTCCTCGTGCTCAAGACCTGCCTTAAGCACGTCCATGTGGCACTGGAATACCTTGTCGGGCTTGTCGATCGCTTCAAGTGTTACAGGCATATTCTCGTTCTGCAGATATGTGTAGAACAGGATAGCGTGATCTCTTTCCTCCTGTGCCTGGATCATGTACCAGTTAGCAAAGCCGTCAAGTCCCTTTGCCTTGAAGTAGTTGGAAAAATCCAGGTAGAGGTATGCGGAGTAAAACTCTTTGTTGATCTGCTGATTAAGAAGCTCATGTACCTTTGCGTTCATCATAATATAGTCCTCCTTTTTAATGATATTATTCAAATTAATTTATTTCTTCAAAGTCTGCCGCGCCGTGCTTGCAAAGAGGGCAAATAAAGTCATCGGGAAGCTCTTCTCCCTCGTATACATATCCGCAGATCTTGCAGACATAACCCTTCTTGCCGTCAGTCTGTGGCTTCGGCTTTACGTTATCAAAGTAGTAGGTGTAGGTCATTGTCTCTCTGTCAGAAAGAACTCTTGCCTCTGTCACAGAGCAGATGAACATACCGTGAGTGTCAAGGTCAATGTACTGTTCAACTTTCAGTGACATAAATGAGTTGATATATCTGGGCAGGAACACAAGATCGTTGTCGGAGCGAAGAGGCTCACAGTTTGCGAACTTGTCAACATTTCTTCCGCTGACAAAGCCAAAGCTTTCAAACACCTTGAAGGGTGCGTCAACAGTAAGGCAGTTGATGTTCATGATTCCGGTCTGCTTGATAACGTGATGAGAATAGTTTTCTTTATTAATGGTAACAGCCACTCGGTTTGGTGTGTTTGTCACCTGGGTGACTGTGTTCACGATAAGTCCGTTATCCTTCTTGCCGTCATTGGATGTAACAACGTACAATCCGTAGCCGATATTGAAGAGTGCGGTCATATCGTTCTTGTTAGCGGTAGAATCCTGCTGTGCAAGATACTCCATGCAAAGCTCGTTTGCGAGAGTGTTTATCTGCTCGTTGCTTTCTTCATTCAGCGCGGAGAGGATCTTAACCGTTGTTTCAACATAAGTGAGATTCTTGCACTTTTCAAGCATACCGCGCATTACCTTTGCAGCAAGAGGCGCCCAGCTTCCGTTCTCAACAAGAGCAACCGTGCGATTGGAGAAGTTGCGCTCTGTGAGATGATCTATAAACTCGCGCATAAACGGGAAGATGTCAGCATTGTAGGTAGTTGTTGCAAGTACCAGCTTGCTGTATTTGAATGCATCAGCAACTGTCTGTGCCATATCACATCTTGCAAGGTCATGAACCACTACCTTGGGGCATCCGTTTGCAGTCAGCTTTTCAACAAGGCGAAGCACCGCTTTCTTTGTGTTGCCGTAAACGGATGTATATGCAACAACGATGCCCTCTTCCTCAGGCTGATAGCTTGACCATGTATTGTAAAGGTTGAGGTAGTATCCGAGATCTTCCTTGAGCACAGGGCCGTGGAGAGGACAGATCATGCCAATGTCAAGTCCGCTTGCTTTTTTGAGGAGCGCCTGCACCTGAGCACCGTATTTTCCAACGATACCGATGTAGTATCTTCTTGCCTCATCCGCCCAGGGCTCATTTGCGTCCAACGCGCCAAATTTACCGAATCCGTCAGCAGAGAAAAGAATCTTGTCAGTGCTGTCATAGGTAACGATGACCTCAGGCCAGTGTACCATGGGAGCTGTTACGAAGGTGAGCTCGTGACGTCCGAGAGACAGAGTGCTTCCCTCTCCCACAACAATGCGGTTATCCTCAAATTCTGTACCGAAGAAATTCTTCATCATCGCAAATGCCTTTGCTGAGGAAACTACGGTCGTATTGGGATAAGCCTTTATGAAATTCATAATATTTGCGCTGTGGTCAGGCTCCATGTGCTGAATAATAAGGTAGTCGGGCTGTCTTCCGCCAAGTGTGTTTTCAATGTTGTCAAGCCATTCATGGGTAAATCCGGCGTCAACTGTGTCCATAATTGCAATCTTTTCATCAATAATCGCATATGAATTGTAGGACATACCCTTGGGTACAACATACTGTCCTTCAAAAAGATCAACCTTATGATCGTTTACGCCGATATATTTTACATCTCCGGTAATTATCATTGTTATATCTCTCCTGCGTATTTTTTCTTATTATATCACATTTCAATTAACTATTCAATGGGAATTTGTTTCTTTTTCAAAAGCATTTTCCGTTTTTGCAATCAACAGTCTCGCTGCATCTGTAGCACAACTCATTTGAACATTCTCCTCGCTCGGATATGCCGATTATGTTCTCCACAGTTGTTTCGGCGATGTTTTCCAGCGCTTCCTCAGTCAGGAATGCCTGATGGGAGGTCACAATAACGTTCGGCATGGAGATAAGCCGCGCAAGTGTGTCATCCTCAAGGATATGCCCGGATTTATCCTCAAAGAACAGATCCGACTCTTCCTCATAAACGTCCAGACAAGCTGCGCCGACCTTACGGGATTTGATTCCTGCAAGAAGTGCTTCTGCATCAACCAAAGCTCCACGGGATGTATTGAGTATCACCACGCCTCTCTTGCACATCTCAAGTGCTACTCTATCTATCACATGATGTGTTTCATCAGTCAACGGGCAGTGGAGAGATATGATGTCACTGCCGGAAAACAGTTCGTCAAGCGTCACATATCTGACCGTGTCCCCATTGTCAAGCCCCTCGACGGGATATTTGTCATATGCCAGCACCTTCATTCCAAATCCTCGGCAGATATCAATAAACACCCGTCCGATGCGTCCTGTGCCGATAACGCCAACAGTTTTTCCGTGAAGATCGAACCCTGTCATTCCCGTAAGGCTGAAGTTGAAATCCTTTGTGCGGATATACGCCTTGTGAATACGTCTGATAGATGTAAGAAGCAGTGCCATTGTGTGCTCTGCAACTGCATAAGGTGAATAAGCCGGCACTCTGACAACATGGATTTTTCCAAATGCGTGCTTCATATCCACGTTGTTGAATCCTGCACACCTCAGCGCAACGATTCTGACGTTCATCTCCGCAAGTCTGTCAATAACTGCAGCGTTTACCGTATCATTTACAAACACGCACACGCCGTCAAATCCGTTTGCCAGGTTTACTGTATCTTCATTAAGTTTTGTTTCGAAATATTTGAATCTGACTCCGCTTTCGTTACCATATTTATCAAAAGCAGGCTTGTCATAAGGTTTTGCATCAAAAAAAGCAATCTTCATATAAATTTCCTCCTTGCTTTCCTATTGTAGTATACCACCTTTTACATGGAAATTATGTTGAAATTTCAACATAAACTGTATTTTTTTAGAAATTTTCCAAAATATTTTTCTGATAAACTCAAGATTTCGAGAAATAATAAAAGTAAACCAACGAAAGGACGGATGGGTATGATAGAACAGGATACAATAAAGCTGCTCCGCGAATGTGATGCCGGTGTAAAAATGGGTGTCAGCTCGATTTCAGAGGTGCTCGACTATGTAAGATCCGATGAGCTCAGAAGCGATCTGACAAACTGCAAAAACGAGCATGATAAGTTAAATACCGAGCTTCAGCAGCTTCTTGGAAGATATCATGACGAAGGCAAGAACCCGAATCCCATTGCCAAAGGAATGTCATGGATAAAGACTAATGTAATGCTGAGTGTAAATGAGTCTGACCACACAATTGCAGACCTTATAACAGACGGATGCAATATGGGAGTAAAGTCTCTCAACCGATATCTGAATCAGTATGAAGCAGCTGATGAAGTATCAAAGGATATTGCAAAGAGGCTTATCAACCAAGAGGAAGAGTTGACAGTCAAAATTCGCAAATTCCTCTAAAATAACAACACCGCTTGAGTAGATCTCAAACGGTGTTTTGTTTTTTATCTGATTCCGTAGTTTTCGATAACGTAGTCCATATCCTTGTCGCCTCTGCCGGAGAGGTTGATAAGCACAGAACCGTGTTCCATTCTCTTTGCCAGCTTCATGCCGTATGCAACTGCGTGAGAGCTTTCAATAGCGGGGATGATACCTTCGAGACGTGCGAGCTTGTAGAATGCGTCAATTGTCTCTTCGTCATCGATAACATCGTACTTAACACGTCCTATCTCCTGAAGGAATGCGTGCTCGGGGCCGGATGAAGGATAGTCAAGACCGCTGGCAACGGAGTAAACGGGAGCGGGATCGCCGTTTTCGTCCTTCAGCATAATGCTGTTGAA
>JAGBGV010000377.1 GCA_017935805.1 Clostridia bacterium
ATGGCTCGTGAGGGTGGCATCGGTATTATTCATAAGAATATGTCTGTTGAACAGCAGTGCGATCAGGTAGAACGCGTAAAGAGAAGCGAAAACGGCGTAATTACCAATCCTTTCTTCCTTCATCCCGAAAACTATGTTTATGAAGCAGACGCTCTTATGGGCAAGTACAAGATCAGCGGTGTGCCGATCTGCGACCATGAAGGTGTTCTTGTGGGTATCATCACTAACCGTGACCTTCGCTTCATGGACGATTTCAATGTAAAGATCGACGACGTTATGACAAAGGAAAACCTTGTGACTGTTCCCGTTGGTACAACACTTGAGCAGGCAAGAGAGATCCTCCGTCACAACAAGATCGAAAAGCTTCCCATCGTTGACAGCGACTATAAGCTCCGCGGTCTTATCACTATTAAGGATATCGAGAAAGCAGAACGTTATCCCAACGCTGCAAAGGATGAAAACGGCAGACTTCTCTGCGGTGCGGCTATCGGCGTAACTGCTGACGTTGTTGAGAGAGCAGGTGCACTTCTTAAAGCAGGTGCTGACGTGCTTGTTCTCGACTCTGCTCACGGTCATTCACAGAACATTCTCAACTGCATTAAGAAGGTTAAGGAAGCATTCCCCGAATGCCAGCTTATCGCAGGTAACATTGCAACTCCCGAAGCTGCTCGTGACCTCATTGAAGCAGGTGCTGATGCTATCAAGGTTGGTATCGGTCCCGGATCTATCTGTACAACCCGTGTAGTTGCAGGTATCGGCGTTCCACAGATCTCCGCTATTATGAACGCATACTCCGTTGCAATGGAAGCAGGCATCCCTGTTATTGCAGACGGCGGTATCAAGTACAGCGGTGACCTTCCCAAGGCTATTGCGGCAGGCGCTAACGTTATCATGGTCGGCTCACTTCTTGCGGGCTGTGAGGAATCTCCCGGAGAGTCCGAGATATACCAGGGAAGAAAGTTCAAGGTATATCGCGGTATGGGCTCTCTTGCAGCTATGGAAAAGGGCTCTAAGGACAGATACTTCCAGGAAAACGCACGCAAGCTTGTTCCCGAAGGAGTTGAAGGACGCGTTCCTTACAAGGGACCCCTTGCAGACACAGTATTCCAGCTCATGGGCGGTCTCCGTTCCGGTATGGGCTACTGCGGTGCGGCAACTGTTGAGGATCTCAAGAGAACAGGCAGATTTGTTAAGATGTCCGGCAACGGTCTCCGCGAGTCTCATCCTCACGACATCAACATCACCAAGGAAGCACCCAACTACAGCGTTCAGGTCCAGTAATTCTGAAATATATGGTCTTACTTTAAGATAACAATTGGTATTAACAGAAAAATACAAAAGCCACAGATTGATTTTCTGTGGTTTTTGCGTTATAATGGAAGAAAGCTCCGTTCATATGCTAAACAAAAGCGGAATATTCCGCAAAACATGAACGGAAGAATTTGACGTGGTGCCGGAATGATTTATTTAATGAGACATGGTGCGGATCCGTCTGACCGATACGGCGGATGGAGCAGATATGGATTAACTGAAAGAGGCAAAGAGCAAGTGCATAATGCCAAAATATATTTGCGTAATGAGGACATAACTCAAATATATTCAAGCGATTTGGTCAGAGCAAAAGAGACCGCTGAAATTGTTGCGGCTGAACTTTCTTTAAAAATCACATATCTGCCTCAATTCCGCGAATCCAATAACGGATTGTTGGCCGGAATGCTGAAAACTGAAGCTGCGGAAAAATATCCCGGAATATATTGGAATGCACTTGGTTGGACAGAATCATGGCCGGGCGGCGAAAGCCCAAAACAATTTTATGAGCGTATTCAAGGCGCATGGCATGAATTCAAAAAACAAGTTGTGGAAAACAACGTGCTGTTGGTATCTCATGGCGGAGTGATGAACATAATATTATGTTTGGAGAACGGCATTCCGTACACCAATAAAGAAACGCATTTTCACATCAAGGATGCTGAAATTGTGCAGATAAAAGTATAGATTTGAGTAAAACAAAACGAGGGGATGTAAATCAAAATTGCCTTCTCTTGTGGGAGAAGGGGAACCGCCGCACTTACTTGTAAGTGTGGTGGTGGATGAGGAGTAACAATGATACCTTATAATAAAAAGCTTGTGTCTAATGCACGAACTCTACGAAAAAATATGACACCGGAAGAAAAACATTTGTGGTACGATTTTTTGAAAAGACTGCCGTATAATGTCAGACGGCAACATAATATTGAAAACTACATCGTTGACTTTTATATAGCGAAAAAGAAGCTGGTAATCGAAATAGATGGCAGACAGCATTTACTGCCTGAGCATAAAGAAGCGGATGAGCAAAGAGATGTCGCTTTATGCGCTTGGGGGATTACTGTTTTACGTTATTCCAATGATAGCATACGAAACAATTTCAATGCGGTTTCGGAGGATATATTAAAACATCTTGATCTGGATTACTCTGACTTAAAGCCAGCGCAGTAACACCTCATCCGTCAGCCTTCGGCTGCCACCTTCTCCCACTTGAGAAGGCTTAATGCAAGCTGTTTGTTCAGCTATAATATTAAAAATCTTACAATCCGTTTTTTTGGTGTGTAAGGCTTTTGTTTTTTGAGGCTGCTCTGATAATATCTACAACGTCACAACGCTACAGACTTTTTTCATTATTTCCCCAATACCTCTTGACAAATAATACTATGTGTGATATAGTATTATACGAAAGGAGGTATTGCGAATGGATATTCAACTGAAAAGAGGACTGCTTGACGTGTGTGTGCTTGCCGCCATACAGGACAATGACTCATACGGATATCAGATAATCAAGGACATGAAGCCGTATGTGGATATTTCAGAGTCCACTCTCTACCCAATACTGAGAAGACTTGAAGTGGCGAAGTATCTCACAGTCTATTCGGCGGAATACAATGGAAGGCTGAGGAAATATTATCGCATTACCGAGCAGGGAACGGAAAGAATAGATGAATTCAAAAGAGAGTGGGAAGAGATACTCTCTATCTACAAATTTATAACGAAGGAGGGAAAGCAGGATGAAGAAGCATGACTTTCTCGAAAAGCTTGAAGAATTGCTTGACGGACTCCAGAGATGCGATATTGACAGTTCTGTGGAGTACTGGGGCGAGATGATCGACGATAAAATTGAAGAAGGCCTGACTGAGGAAGAGGCTGTCCGAGCAATTGGTACACCGGAGGCAATTGCTGACAGTATTCTTGCTGAAACACCGATAGCCAAAAATACCAAAGAAAAAGCAGCGCCGAAAAAACAGTACGGTGCTGGGAATATTACACTTCTGATCCTCGGATTTCCGCTTTGGTTTCCGCTGCTTATCGCGGCGTTTGCGGTGGTGTTCTCGATCGTCGTTGCTTTGTGGTCAGTTGTTGTTTCACTTTGGGCAACCTTTGTTGCATTAGCCGTTAGTTCTGTGGCTTGTTTCATCGTGTCGATAATTGGCATTCTGACAGGGCAGATAGTCCACAGCCTGGCACTACTCGCCACAGCACTGCTCGCCGGAGGCATTTCACTGTTTGTGTTTATCGGATGCAAGGCAATAACCCGCGGAATGTGGTGGCTCACAAAAGTGATCTTCAGAACCATCAAGAGAATATTTGTCGGAAGGGGGAAGAAAAAATGAAGCGTTCAGGTAAGAAATTAGCCGTCATCGGGGCATTGCTGATCGCTGCCGGTCTGCTTGTTTCGCTGATTGTTCTGGTTATGACAGATTATGATCTTTCAAAGCTCGAGGGCAACAGATATACAGAGAAAACATATACGATTTCCGAAAAAGCCAGCTCGATCAATATCACTGCCGATACAGCGGATGTGGAGTTTGTTTTTTCCGAGGACCTGAACTACAAAGTAGTATGCAGTGAAACGGAAAAGTTGAGTTATTCCGTGTACGTTGATAACGGATGCCTTTATGTTGAACCGGCTAATTCAAACAAATGGTACGATTTTCTCGATCTGAAGAATATTTTTGGCACCTGGGGCGAGAATAAGGTGGTTGTGCATCTTCCTCACCCGCGGAGCGATTATACGGCAGACCTAAAGGTTGAGACGGACACGGGAGACATAAAGATCCTTGACTTTATGAAGTTTAAGAATATTGATCTGACGAGCGACACAGGTGAGATCATTGTTCGTGCTCCTGCCTCGGAAATTATCAATATTCACACAAAAACAGGTGACGTTATTCTCGATACATCGCGGTCAAACAACTTCCACGTGGAGACCGGCACTGGTGTCGTTATGGTAAGCTCTGTCACCGGGGGGGATGTTTATGTCAAAACGAACACAGGTGACATAACTATCGAAAACTGTACCCTTACAAAAGGTGTAAGGATCGAATCCAACACAGGGGAAGTGACTCTCAGGCTTACTACATCAGATAAAGGAATGCGTGTAACAACAAACACAGGTGACGTGATCTTTGACAGAGCTGATGCAGACGAGATGCATATTACCACCGATACAGGTGACGTGAAGGGAAGCCTGCTCACAGAAAAAATATTCTATGTTCAGACTGATACAGGTCACGTGAATGTTCCTAAGATAACCGGTGCCGACGGCTTGTGCGAGATCACAACCGACACAGGTGACGTTAACATCACAATCGAATAAAACAAAAGCGGCATAACCTTTTCGTAGGCTATGCCGTGTTTTTTTGATTATTTCTTGAAGAACTCGATCTCGCCGCCGGTTGTAAAGCCTGCAAATCCACCGGCTTCAAGTCTGTCGAGGAAGCCCTTCATTTTCTTGGGACGGCGGAAGAGAGATACATCAAACTCTCCGCGAAGTGCTTCAGCTGCCTTGTAAGCCTCTGCAAAATCACAGTCGTAAATGTAACCGATCTTCTTTCTCTGGGACGCGGCTCTGTTCATATCGGAGAGGATACCGAAAATTCTTTCAAATCCTATGGAGAA
>JAGBGV010000378.1 GCA_017935805.1 Clostridia bacterium
CTTCATGTGCCGTTTTAGCTGACGCACCTGCAAATAATAACTCTGATGTGCTCGAAAAGATGCTTTCGGAACAGGATGTTAAGATTATAAGCCTTAATATGTCATACGAAGAGTCCGACATGGAAAAGCGTCGGTCTATTCTCATGCCGCTGCTTCTGTCTTACGAGCCTGATTCTATCGGAACACAAGAAAATGGCGGACGTCCCCTGTGGCACCATTATTTCAAAGAGGACATGCCAAACTATGAGCGTGTTGGTTACTTTAGCAGCGGTCTCCTTGAAATGGACATTCACTATGTATACGAGGATCAGCTCGGTTATTACGTTTTCTACAGTGCAAACTACATTTTCTACAATGCTGACAAATACAGATGCCTTGACTGGGAGACGGTATGGCTGTCAGAAACACCTTACAGGCTTAACACTTATCACGACGTTGCAATCAAGCGTACCTGCACATGGGCAATTCTCGAGAATAAGGAAACGGGTTTCCGCTATGCCCATGTAAATACCCATCTCGGATATGACGCCGACCAGGTTAACAGATACCAGATGTCAATTGTGCAGAGTATCGCCCTTCAGTTCGAGCGTCTCGGACTACCCGTGTTTATTACAGGCGACTTTAATACCTCCGAGGGCAGTGACAGCTACAAGCTTATGGTCAGTGCGCCTCAGATAGATGACTCAAAGTTCCTTGCCGCAAAATCGGTAAACATGGGTACTATGCACCACGGTGATGATCCTCTTGAGGGCGGCAGACCAATAGATTTTTGTTTCGTTACAGGCGAGAGAATGGACGTTCATGAATACTTTGTTATCGACACAAGAGTCGACGGTGTTGAGTTGAGCGACCACTGCGGCATTTTCGTTTATACTACTGTTAAGAGTTTGCCTGACTCTTTTGCCGATCCCGAGATCCCGTCAAACAGCGGTATCAGTGCAACGGAGATATCATCACGTCCCTATGTATATGATTTTAAGTTCACACAAGCAGATGATCTGGAAACAATCAGACACTACCGTATAGAAATAATTGATGAACAAGGCTCAAAGATAGACGAAAGAATTATTTTGTCCTGTAATCTGGATGAAATAGTTCCCACCGAGAGACGCTGCACTTTGACCGGTCTCACACCATCAACCGAATATACAGTAAATATTTATGCTGTGAATATTATTGGCACAGAGTCTGCACCCGCAACATTTACGTTCACCTACCCTGCTCTTGACTAACTGTTCACGAAAGGATCTTACGATGAGCAAACGAATTCTATCAATGATATTGGCTTTTTCAACGGCGTTTTGCGCAGTGATGCTTTCGGCATGTAATCAAGAAAACACTCCACCTGTTGAGACAGACTTGCATGATACAGCCACTCTCGAGACGAATGTTCAACAGGATGATGAAAAGACAGTTATGCTTCCCGAGCAGGATGTGCGCGTTATTAGTATTAATCTCGCTTATAACAACGAGAACATGGAAGCTCGCGGAGAGTTAATGATGCCCCTGTTGCTTTCGTATGAACCCGATTCAATTGGAACACAGGAAAACGGCGGTTACACAGACTGGCTTGAATTCTTTGCCGAAAAACTACCGAACTACGGTCGCGTTGGACTTGTAAGCTCCGGAGACCCTGACACCAGTCAGCATCAGAGCGGTAATCACATTTTTTACAACGCCGATAAATATAACTGCCTCGATTGGGATACGATCTGGCTGTCACATACGCCAAACTTTATCTCATCCTATCAGCACGGACTCCTTCGAACCTGCACATGGATCATTCTTGAGAATAAAGACACAGGTTTCCGCTACGTGCACATGAATGCTCATCTTGCTTTTGAGAATGACGAATTCAATCTTTTCCAGATGAAACTGCTCCAAAAACTTATGCTCAGCTTTTACGAGCTAGGACTCCCTGTTTTCCTGACAGGTGACTTCAACACATCTGAGGGCAGCGGAAGCTATGAGTACATGATATCCGTGGACGAAATTGCTGACTCAAAATACGAAGCGGAAAAGACAATGTCGGGCGGCACATTCCGCGGCTGGGAAGACCGTGATCTTTCCGACGGCGTGCCGATAGATTTCTGTATGATCACCGGTCAGGTTATGGATGTCCATGAGTATGAAATAATTGATACTTATGTTGATGGTGTTGCTTTAAGTGACCACTGCGGAATATTCGTTCATGCAACTGTTGGTTCCCTTCCCGATTCTTTCAACGATTCAAGGAGACCCACTGCAAACGGCATTGAGATCACCGAAGTCTCGAACCGGGCGTATCTTTATGAGTTTTCTTTCAC
>JAGBGV010000379.1 GCA_017935805.1 Clostridia bacterium
ATCAAGGAGCTCGGCTTTGACAGTATACGAATCCCGATGACCTGGCACTACTATACCTCAAAGGCACCCGAATATAAGATTCAGCCCGAACGCCTCGCAAGAGCAAAGCAGGTGGTAGACCAGGCACTTGAGGCAGGGCTTATCGTCATCATAAACTCCCACCACGACAATTCGATGTACACCCCCACCCCCGAAAACGCCGAGAATGCGGTAAATTTTGTCGGTAAGATCTGGAGTCAGATAGCCGAGGTTTTCAAGGACTACGATCAGAATCTCATATTCGAGCCGCTTAACGAGCCGACAATCAAGGGCAGCGAGCACGAGTGGCATTACGACGAGAGCTGTGACGAATGCATCGCAAAGGTCAAGGTTATAGCGAACTGCAATCAGGCATTCATTGACGCTGTCAGAAAATCCGGCGGCAGAAACGCCGAGCGTTACCTTCTTCTGAAATCCTACGGTCCGGTACCCGGCAACGCCATTCGCTCCTTCCGCACGCTCCCTTCCGACAGCGCAGAAAACAAGCTTATGATAGCCGTAAACAATTACACCCCCTTCGACCTCGCATTCCAAGGGGACTTCTCTCGCAGTAAATTCAAGGCATCGGACAAGCATTACCTTATGGAGGAATTCAACAGCCTCTACAATGCCTTCGTAAAGCGCGGCATCCACGTTGTATACACCGAGATGGGTATGACAAACAAGAACAACCCCGAGGAAAGATACAAGTGGGCAGAATACTTCATATCCGCAAACAAGAAGCTCGGCATCGCCTGCTTCGTCTGGGACAACGGCAATACCGATGCAGGTGTCGAGGGCTTCGGAATAGTCAACAAAAAGACCGGCAAGGTTTATCCCGAGGCGCAAAGATACTACGAGGGGCTTATCGACGGCATAAAGGAAGACAACGAATAAAAAAGAGGCTGTAGCTCAATTGCTGCAGCCTTTGCTGTTTGTATTTATTTGTAGTACCTCGTTTCACTTAAAACTTTACATTTTAATAATAGGATAAAGATGTTTTAATTTAGTTCTGGCATCAGATGCAGTAAAATGCCAAGAAACGCCTTTTTGCAAAGAGTTGCGAGTAGTAGACCAAGATTTTAAAATATCATTAAGAGCCGATATGGTGGGAATACGTTTGTTATCAAGGCATTGCAAAGATAATGCAGACAGTTCTATTTCTGCTATATCCAGCCAAGAACCATGTTTGGGCGTATAATGAACTTCTAATTTTTGAGACAACCTAAAAGCCTCTTCGGGAGAGAAGCATTTGTAAAACGATGAAACGGTGTGCGTGTTTAGATTGTCCATAACCAAAACTATCTTCTCCACATCGGGATACACTTCGTCAATCAGCCATTTCATTTGATAAGCCCATTCTTCGGTTCTTCGTTGAGGAAGGGCATGAGCTTCTCTCCAAGCGCCAAGGGGTTCAGTGAACATAAATATCGAACAAGATCCTTTCCTCACATATTCACAATCTATTTTGCGAATATGATTATTTTCACTCATTTCAATCGAAGGATATTCATCGTCCAATAACTGATATGGCTTTTCGTCCATGCAAACTACCGGATATTTTTCATTATACGGTCTGGAATATACGGATAAAACATCCTCCATATGTGCTACAAATTCAGCATTTTGTTTCGGAGGAATACACCACATCTTATTTAGATGAGGCTTATATTTCGTTTTTTTAAAAGTCTGTGTACGGTTGCAGGTGAAATAGAATCTACAAAGTCCAATTCAACGGCTTTTTCAGCGAGTAATCTTACTGTCCATCTTGCATAGCCTTCGGGAGCTTCGCTACATGCCAATGCAATAATATGTGCTTCGATTTCTCCGTCTACTTTAGGAGCGATTGGCGGTGTTTCTCTTACTTTGCGTGAAAGAAATTCTGCAATATCTTTGGAATTATGGTAATCCTCTATAATATTGTATACAGTTTGTCTTGATACACCGTGTTCCTCTGCGGTTCTCTTAATTCTCATATGGTCTTTTTTTCCCGTTCTATCCAAAACAAGCAATATGTTGGCTCTTACGATTAAATGAGAATTATGTGTTCCGTTCTTTGCAAACTTTTCTATTACCTCTCTCTCTTCTTCTGTTAAATATACAGGTGGCATTGACATTTGATATACCTCTTTTCATAAGATATATCTATTATACTATATTATTTCTGAATTGTCAAGTTTTAAGCGAGACAAGATACTACAGCCCCTCTCGCACCTCGTCGATGCTTTTGGAGCAATGAGGTGTTGGTGATATAAGGTACTACGCCCCCCACACACCCCCATCCAAACCAACGACACCCGTTCCAAGTCAAACTAATTCTGCATTCTGCACTCTGCATTCTGCATTCCATAATCATTACGCATTACAAAGTTAGACTTCGTCTAACTTGTCGAGAAAGTTTTGCATGCCAAACTTGACAGTTTCGCTACGCGAAACTATTTTGCTTCGCAAACATCGCGCATTCCGCATTACGCATTCAAAAAGGAGGCTCTCGCCTCCTTTTTCTCATCTCACGCCCAGCTCTCTCAGTTGATCCAGCGTCGCTTCCGGATTGTCGGTTGTCACAAGCCTTGCGCCGTAGGAAATGCACCTTTCGAGATGCTCCTTTGTTTTGACACCCGCGCCTACCCAAGGCTGAATGCCCTTTTCGATAAGCTCCTTGTAAAGAGCCTCGTTGCCGTCATCGAAGATGCAGGCACAGAAAAGATATTCGTCGGGGTTGCGCTTGACGTTGCCCATAATCGAGTAGGGGTAAAAGCCGTGGTGAAGATACTTCTTCGGGTGCTTCTCCTCGATGTACTCAAGAACAAAGGCGTCAAAGCTGTTGAATACCATCTTATCGCCGAGACCGTATCTCTCGACAAGGTCTACGCATATGTCACAGCAATCCTTGCAGCGCTCCTCGTTTTCTCCGTGCCGCCAATACTCCTTGATTTCGAGATTCAGCATAACGCCGCTTTCGCTAAGAAGCTCGAGAAGCTCCTCAAGTCTCGGGATCCTTATCGGATTCTCCTCGGTACCCCCGCGGCAGTTGACAGAGCAAAGCTCCTCGTATGTCATCTCGCAGACCTTTCCGCTGCCGGCGGTCGTTCTGTCGAGAGTGTCGTCGTGCATAAGAATCGGCACGAGATCCTTCGTGAGACGAACGTCGCACTCAATCATATCCGCGCCGTCCTTGACAGCCCTTCTGAATGCAGGCATCGTGTTCTCGCAAAGGGCTGCGCAGTTACCCTTGTGACCTGCGACCATCATTTTGTAAGGGAAGTTAAGTTCCATTGTAAGTCCTCCTTAAAGTAAATATGTAGTTCGTAGTGGAGTGGACAGGAGATAGTGGGCAGTGGACAGTGGACAGGGA
>JAGBGV010000380.1 GCA_017935805.1 Clostridia bacterium
GTTGATGACCATTCCGTCTTCAACTGACCAGCCTTGACCAACGCCCTGACCGCCTCTGATACCAAACATAACCTTGTTTATTGTATTCTTGGGAGATCCGTTGATAAAGCCGCGTCCTGTTTTTTCAAATACACTTCCCTTGAGACCGTCTCTAATCACGTCGTTGAATACAGCAACTGCACCGATCGCGTCACCTGTAGGTGTAATCTTTGAAATATTAGACTGATTTGCTTGAGCACTTCCGTCAACGGTCGCACCCATTGTCCATCCTTCGCCGTAAATGATCGCATTCGGATTGATCGCGTGGACTGCACTCTCAACTCCCTGCATCGTTTCTACGTCATGGAGTCCCATAAGGTCGAAGCGAAGTCCATCGAGATTGTACTCACTTACCCAATATGCAGTGGACTCAACCATGAACTTGCCGTACATATATCTCTCGGAGGCGGTATCGTTTCCGCATCCGCTTGCAGATGAGTTAGCGCCTGAGGAGGTGTATCTGTAATAGTAGTACGGAACTATCTTATTGAACGAGCTGTTTGCGTCATGAGTATGATTGTATACTACGTCCATGATAACACCAATGCCCGCTTCGTGGAGTGCCTTTACCATTTCCTTGAACTCGCGAATACGAACCTCGCCGTTGTACGGATCTGTTGAATAGCTGCCCTCGGGAACGTTGTAATTCTTCGGGTCGTATCCCCAGTTAAACTGCGGCTCAGTCGAGGATTCATCTACTGTAGCATAGTCATATACAGGAAGCAGATGAACGTGTGTTATACCAAGGTCTACAAGGTAATCAACACCGACAGATTTACCGTGCTCGTTAACAAGACCTCTCTCCGTGAATGCAAGGTACTTGCCCCTATATTCGGAAGATTCGATCTTGTTCGAGAAGTCACGAACGTGTACTTCCCAGATTATTGCATCTGAATACTTCTCTATCTTATTCTCAAGCTGATCGTTCTCCCATCCATCGGGATTTGTTAGGGAGAGGTCAACAACCATTCCGCGGTTTCCGTTCACACCCGCGGATTTAGCATACGGGTCAACAGCTTCCTGAACACCTGCGGATGTTGAGACCGTATACGTATAGTACGTTCCGTATCCACATTCCTCTGTATGTGACCACACTCCTTTTTCACCGCGAGTCATCGGAACGCTCTTGTAAGCCTCGACTCCGTCGCCTTTTTCAAAGAGATTGAGAATAACCTCAGACGCAGTCGGAGCCCATACTTTAAATGTTGTTGTATCTCCGTTTATCACAGCTCCGAGATCGTCTCCGTCATAGTGGTACATTTCAGCGAAGTATTCGCTGTCAAAAATATCGGTAGGAACAGCGATCTTCGAGCCGTATCCTTTCACCTCTATTCTGTAATTCTTCGAAAGATCAAGCGACTCGTCAAGCGTTACGTATCCCATAACGGATTTCTTGCCGAGAGTAGAGATCTCATTGACTTTAATCTCCCGATCCCCATCGTACACTTTTATGTCCCCAATGTCAGAGATAAGTGTTTCGGGCGATACCTTATACTGGATCGTATTCTCATTAACGATACCCGCAATTGTGAATTTTCTAATCATTTCGAGAGTTTTTCCTCCGTTACTACTCTTAAATTGATCCTCTACTCCGGATTTGAGGTATATGAAGGTTTCCCTGCCTTCAACTACAGCAAATCTGTCCGACTCAAAATCCTTTGTAGCACTTCCCCAAGATGTTCCGCCGGGATCTGAGCAAGCTCGTCTTACGATAAAGCCAACCTCATCAACACCTTCCGGTACGTTTACGATGGCTTTTGCTCCGTATTCACACTCGTGGAAAAGATAACCCTTGCCGGCTTGATCTCCGAACCATGCCCAAACGTCGCAATCCTCGTAGGATCCGGGGTAATTCCAATAGAATGTAACTTGATTATAGCCATCAACCAGGGGCTCAAAATATTCCTCAACCGGCTCTTTGTTTACATCGGGAGCTTCGGTTGAGTTGTCTGTTCCACTCTCGTCTGCAGAATTATTGGTGCAAGAGGTGGAAATTAAGGAAAACAGCATTATTATAACAAGAAGTCCTGCGATGATACGTAAGTTTTTCATTTTCCCCTCCAAATATTTAATTATTTATTTCGTTTTGTTTTCTTTGTGAGAGTAAGAACTGCAGACCTTAGCTTTTCAGTATTGTACCTCGGGCTGATTCTCCAGGTCCAGTTGCCTTTGGACGTTGAAGGAGTATTCATTCTGCCTTCCTCATTCGAGAGCATAAGGTAATCCTGCATAGGAACAACCGCGAGATTTGCGATGCTCCTGAAAGCAAATTCGATCAGATCGTAAGTACGGCTCTGTGCAGTATTGCGTGGGCACTCACTGTTAAATCTCTTCTTCGCGTCATGCGGGAGATTCTTGACCCACGAAAGCGTGCAGTCAGAGTCGTGAGACGAAGAGTAAACTACGCAGTTCTTCGTGTCGTACATTCTCGGCAAATATTCGCTATCCTCGTCGTAGAACGCGAAGTGAAGCATCTTCATTCCCGGGAATTCCGTGTCAACGAGCAGCTCACGAACGTCATCTGTGATGAATCCAAGGTCCTCAGCGATAATCTTTGCTTTTGGATAATGCTCGGCGATCGTGCGGAAAAGCTCAATACCGGGTGCGCTGTCCCATTTGCCGTTTCTTGCTGTATTCGCACCAAACGGGATGTTATAGTAGCCCGCAAATCCGCGGAAGTGGTCAATTCTAAGAATATCATAAAGTTTGAATGCAGCGCCGACTCTGCCGATCCACCACTTGAAGCCATCCTTAAGCATTAGCTCCCAGTTATAAATGGGATTGCCCCAAAGCTGACCGTCCGGCGAGAAGCCGTCCGGCGGACATCCGGCAACAACGGTAGGATTATAGTTTTCGTCGAGCAAGAACTGCTCGGGAGAAGCCCAGACGTCCATGCTGTCGTGAGCAACGTAGATCGGCATGTCACCGATTATTAAAATTCCCTTTTCGTGTGCGTACTTTACGACCTTCGCCCACTCGGATGCGAATTCAAACTGAATCCAACGCCAGAACGACATCTCTGTCTCAAAGTCACTCTTGTGCTCGAGTGCTCTTCTGTAATCACGGTGAACAGGTCCCCACGTTGTCCACGGAGCGTAGTTATAGTGCTTTTTTAACGCCATGAAGAGCGCATAATCCTCGACCCACTCATTCTTTTTAATAAATGTTTTATACGCGCGTTCGGGCACAAATCTGGAAAAAGCGAGTCTTAACAGATCGTAACGTGTATAGAACAGCCAACCGTAATCTATTCTCTCCGCGTTGATCTTATATTTTGCAAGCTCATCCTTTTTGAGAAGCTTTTTTTCTACAAGAATATCAAGATCAATAAAGTATGGATTTCCCGCAACGGACGAAGGCGACTGGTACGGGCTATCACCGTATGAAGTGGGATTCAGCGGCAATACCTGCCAGCACTTCTGGCCTGTGGAATCAAGAAAATCTATAAAATCGAATGCAGCTTTACCAAAGCTACCGATTCCGTACTTATTCGGCAAGCTGCTGATGGGCATAAGAACGCCCGCCTTGTGATTAAATCCGAAGTTCTTTGTGTGACTTGTCATAATGGCTCCCTCTTTCAAAAGTAAGTTTAATCAAAAGATTATTTCTCACCTAATATTATACCATTTCAAACAAAAAAATCAACAACAATAATTGTCAAATATGGCAAAATAGCACTAAAAAATGTAAATTCTATTTATTTCACAAAAATAAAGTTGTAGTTTTTGTTCATATTTTCCTTAAGAAAACAGTAAAAAAGAGCACCCGTCATTTAAACGAGTGCTCTTCAAATTATTAAGTAAAATTAGTTTTCGGAAACAAGCTTGCAGCCTGCGTCGAATTCGATCGTGCCGTTGTAGTTCTTGATAGTTCCAACAACTGTAATAACGTCGCCGACTGCGAGGTCAGCCGCACCTTCGCCCTTGAGGCGGAAGCACTGAATGGGCTTATCAGCAAGGTCGCCTACCTGAATGGTAACGGTGATGTTGCCGTACTGTTCGCTATATGCTGAGTCAATAGAGAGAATCGTACCTGTGAGAGTTGCTTCATAGTCGAGAGTAGCGCCCTGTTCAAGAGCGTATGCAGCAGCTACGATGTCAGCGGGATCTGTGGGTGCTTCAGCCGCGATCTTATCGAGTGTGCAGCCTGCATCGAATTCGATCTTTCCGCTGTAGTTCTTGATCATACCTGTTACAGTGATCTTGTCGCCAACCTCGAGAGTTTCAGCACCCTCGCCCTTGAGGCGGAAGCACTGGATGGGCTTATCAGCAAGGTCGCCCACCTGAATGGTAACTGTGATGTTGCCGTACTGTTCGCTGTATTCAGAGTCGATGGATACGATAATTCCCTCGAGTGTTGCTGTGTAAGGAAGGGATGCGCCTTCTTCGAGTGCATATGCAGCATCTACGATATCAGCGGGATTGGAGGGAGCTACGGGAGCGGGCTCTTCGCTCTTAATGAGGTTATCAAGTGAGCAGCCTGCGTCGAATTCGATCGTACCGTTGTAGTTCTTGATTGTACCTGTTACAGTGATGGTGTCGCCAACTGCAAGAGTATCTGCACCTTCGCCGGCGAGACGGTAGCACATAATGGGATGCTCTTCGTCACCGTCACAAACGATTGTAACTGTGATGTTCTTGTACTGATCGGACCATGCGGTATCAATATTCTTGATAACACCTGTGAGTGTGCAAGGTTCTGTCATAGAGAGACCAGCTTCGAGCTTATATGCAGCCTCGAGGATAGCGCTCTGGTCCTTTACCTCTGCGCCAACACCGAGGAGTTCGCAGCCTGCGTCGAATTCGATCGTGCCGTTGTAGTTCTTGAGGATACCCTCAACTGTGATCTTGTCGCCAACTGCGAGAGCGTTTGCGCCTTCACCCTTGAGACGGTAGCACATGATCGGCTTGTCTTCAGCGCCTTCAACCTTGATTGTAACTGTGATGTTCTTGTACTGGTCGGACCATGCGGTATCGATGCTGATGATCTCACCGTAGAGTCTGTATGCATCTTCCATTGCGATGCCGGCTTCAAGCTTGTATGCAGCTTCAACGATCTCAGCGTAGCTCATACCTTCATCGATGATGATAGCTGCAGGAGTACGACGGTTAACCTTTACGGTTTCTGTATTTCCTTCAGCGTCTGTGAGAGTAGCTGTAAGAGTATATACAACTTCTTCGGGGTTCTTTTCGTTGATGTCGATCGTTACCATGTTATCGTCGCCGGGGATGATCTTAACGTTTTCTTCAGCGGCGTCAGTTGTCCATGTAACAGAGAATGTTTCATCGCCAACGATAACCTGACCGATTACCTTGTAGTCAGCGATATAAACTTCAGCGGCATTCTTATATGTGTTGTAAACGTAATCCTTTGCCTGCTCGAGGGAGCTTACTGCGTCAGAGCTTGTATCTCCGCAAGATACGAGTGCGGAAAGTGTGAGTGTAAGCAGGAGCACGCAAGCTATAAACTTTTTCATGTTGTATCTCCTTGTTAATTTAATGTACTGTTATTTGATTTGGAGTAAATACTTTAATCTGATATTCGCCCTCAAAGTAATCAATAATTCCTTGAACATCGATGGTTTTGCCGAGGTATTCGTCTTCCGTGATGAGATTACCGTTTTCGTCACGCAAAACTGCCGTACGAACCTTTACGGGTATTCCGTCAACCTCACATGAGAGCGTCATTGCACCACTCGAGGAGCTTCCCTCTTTTTCAGTCGTGTATACGTTCTTGACAGTAAGGTTTTTCATGGAAACCGTAGTATTCATGGCAAGCTCGGTGAATCTGAAGGAAACGGTGTTCTCTTCACCGCTGTTAGGATCGGTGATGAGAATCTCACGCGCTCCGCTTGCAAAGGTGTCTGCGTCGATCTCACGATATGCGGCGCTGTGCCCTTCACTGATAAGCTGGATATTCTCGGGATCCTTCGGCTTCATCGCGCGGTACTTCAGAGCGGAGATCTGCCAGGTCTCACCCGTTTCGTAATACTGAACCTTTCCGACGATCCGAGCCTTGTTGCCGATGGTGAGAATCTTCAGACCGTCACCGCCCACACCGCTGTTGCCGTAATAGACGGAAATGCCGTAGTACATATCGGTTTCGGGGTCGTACTGCTCGACA
>JAGBGV010000381.1 GCA_017935805.1 Clostridia bacterium
ATGGAGGCATAGCTCAGCTGGTTAGAGTACTTGCTTGACATGCAAGGGGTCACTGGTTCGATTCCAGTTGTCTCCATAAAAGGACTGTGGGTTCATCCCACGGTCCTTTTGTGATTCAAGTGGACTGAGAAGCGGAATAGAGCCGTAGTTTGCTACAGAATCAACACGACAACAAAACGGCTCTCGCGATGCATGGCATCGCAGGGTTCAGATTCCAGTTGTCTCCATAAAAGGACTGTGGGTTCATCCCACGGTCCTTTTGTGATATAAGTGGACTGAGAAGCGGAATAAAGTAAACGAAAACCGCAGGTTTCCCTGCGGTTTTATGTTAGTAAGTAACTACAATCCTTGCCTTTCCGTAGTTTTTTTCAGAAGTAATTATCACCAGATCCTTAAGATCGAAAACTCCGTCTCCGTTTATGTCAGCTAATTTGCACTCGGCATCAGCAAACGTTTTACCGTAAGTGTTGGAGGAAGTAAGAAGCGTTACGTCCTTTAGATCAATACATCCGTCGTTGTTAATATCTCCGGCAGGAAGAATAATACTCGAAATGCTTGTATTTGTGCTCGCAGTCATATCGATATTATCCGCTCCCACAACAATTCCCTTGATCGTGTAAGAGAGGTGACCGGCTTGTTCAATAACAAGATCGTACGAGCCCCTCTTGATTTTCTCAAACATGAAGCCACGTGAGATCTGTCCAACGTCGCTCGTTTCGCTTAAAGTCAAGGTTGAAACAACCTCACTTCCCGACATAAGCTTGAGAGTAGCACTTCCTGTTGATGCATAAGAAGTAAATCTGCCGCTCACGCTGTGGGTTTCACCCGGAAGAGGAACTGCAGGATCTCGAACTGCCAAAATTACAGCATTGCCAACTTTTCTACCGTTCGTTCCCTCGCCTTTAAAGACAGTGCTGAAGCTTCCGTCATCGTTTCTCAGAACAAACGTAGAAGATCCTCCTCCGTCAAGAAGGAATCCATTGACGCATCCGAGAGACTTAAGCTGTTCTCCGAGCTCATAGTAGGAAGCACCGAGGTTCTTGTTTGAGCCGGTATCGCTCGACTTTTTCGCAACAAGAAGAACTGGCGAGCCGTCTGCTTTAAATCCGAGAGCTGTTCTGTGCTTCCAGCAGTGAGGATAATCGTAAATATCGTCGGTCCATACGAGGGTTTCTGCTTTGTTTCCCTTAGTGTTATACGTACCGTAACAATTCTTAAGAAGAATGTTTCCTTCAGCAAGAATCATCTGCTTGAAGCCTACAGCGTTGGTTACGTCAGCCCAAACTCCCGTGACAGTTCTCTCACATTTGAGATGCGTACCGATCTTCAAAGAACCAAAACTTATGTTCGGAGGGAATGCAAGGATTACGTAGCCACTCATAATTGTGTCGCCCGCTTTTCCGCCTCGAATTTCAACGATATCGCCTTCTATGAAATATCCGAGAGTACCAACTTCAAGTCCGAGAGAAGCGATATGAGCTCGTCTGTACGTATCGCACTTGACAACAAATACCGTATATGCGCTAAGGTCAACCGGATTCGAATCGTGCGTCAAGAGAACAGGAAGACCTTGCGAAATATTATTGTCGGCATAGACTTGATGCTCTTCAAGTATTTGCCTATCCTCATCGAGTACGCGCACAGTGTGGCTGGATCTTGTTACCATTGCCTGTCCCCAGCCTCTGTCGAAGTAAGCCTGCCCGTACGTGTAGTAGACCACGTCTCCGTCAGCCGTAGTTCCCACCATTCCGCGTCCGCCTGCAGGTCCGAAACTTCCCTTGTAAACGTCACCGCATTCGATCGAAATATCTTCGGTCTCTCCACGGGATGCCGTTTTAGAGCCTTCGTTGTCAAAGAAACCGCCATTTATAGCTGCTACTGCATTCCACGCCGGGTTGTCAGCCTCAAACTGCTTTACAATGTCAAGAACTGTATGTTCCGCATAATCGAGGTTGTTTGTTGAACCGATCGAATACACGAACATTCTGGTGTCCGCGGATCCGATTGCACCGTAAACGTCGTACGAAATAGCCGCACGCGTCTCAACGCCTTGAATATGTGAAGTAACAGTTGCAGTGTAGTAATTCACTTCATCAAGGAGAGTGGAGCTTGAATGCATGCTTACGTTTGTGATACATCCGCCGGAAATAAGATCGTACGGTGATTCAATAGCAGAAGATGTCGGTAAAATAATGAGCGTACTCAAAACAGTAAGTATTACAAGTAATGACAGAAATCTTTTCATTATTACCCTCTCAAATTATAAGATAAGTTGTAATTTTAAATCTAACATTGTTTCTCTGCTCGACGTTCAAGAGAGCGGAAGATGTCAAGTGATTTTTTATCACTCACGATATCTCCGGAACGAACGTACAGCGTATTTGGCGTACCGTTTTGCACTTCGCTTGTCGCGTATATCCTCTGCGTTACAGATATGATCCGACGTACAGTACCAAGAGTGCCATCGATGATATCCACATCACCGAGATAATCGCGGAAGCTGTCCTTAAAATATGTGAAATGCGTGCAACCAAGAACAACAGCCGCATATTTTTTGCATTTGTCTATTTCCGATGAAAGGTAAGCCGTGATCTTCCCTATGTCGAATTCCCCGGCTTCAGCAAAGGTGACAAGCTTGGGAAGAGCGACGAGTGTTGGTTCATAGCCGTCAGCGAATGTGTTTTCAATAAGCGCATGGAGCTTCTCGCCGGCTATGGTCACGGCTGTTGCACAAACAAGAACTCTCTCATTCGGATGTATTGTCGCCGCAGGCTTTACTGCTGGCTCCATGCCAATTATAGGAATCAAGTATTTCGCTCGAAGATACTCAATCGCCATACTGGTCGCAGTATTGCAAGCTACAACAACCACGTCCGCACCTGCCTCTGTAAGATAGTGAACAGCACAGTCGGCGTAAGATATTATCTCTTCCCTGGTCTTCGTGCCGTATGGGACGTGAGCCGTATCTGCGTAGTATATATAGTCGGCGTTCGGTAGATGTTTTTTTGCGCATGCCATAACAGAAATTCCACCAACTCCGGAATCAAAAAAGCCAATTTTTAATCTATCCGCCAATTTATCGCCTTCTTTTTACATAAAATTCACTATAATTAATTATAGCGGAATACGCTACAAATTTCAAGTGCATACTAAAAAAAGAATAAAAATAATGAAGGTGTGCCAGATTGAAGCAATTTA
>JAGBGV010000382.1 GCA_017935805.1 Clostridia bacterium
CGACGCATCCGCTGGTAACCAGTGGGCAGAAGCATTCCGTACAGGTAAGACTCAGATCGGTTTCGGTTACGGCTTCTCCGGTAACGCATTCAACCCCTTCGATATTATCGGCGCATTCGTTAACCCCGATGACTCCCTTAACTATCACATGTACTGGGATACAACTTCTATCCCCATGACCCTCACAATGCCTGCAGGCGATTATGCTGGTGCTGGTGAAACCATCACTATGAGCATCCAGAACTGGTACTTCTGCCTCAACGGTCTTGCTGAGTCCGAAGGTCAGACATATACATACAACTGGGCAGAAGGTTTCGCCCCCACAGAAGCTAGACTTACAATCCTCTCCGCTCTCGAAGAAGTCACAATTAAGGAATCCCGTTCCGTAATGCTTATCGCTGACGGTGGTGGATCCTTCCTCGGCGCTAAGTTCGCATACTTCTCTGCTGACGAGCACACATTCATGGGCTTCGGCGGCATCAGATACATGGAAGTTGTTTACACTGACGCTGAATGGGCTGAATTCGTAAAGGCTAACAACAACGACCTTTCCAACGAATACAAGAAGTCCGAGTAATTTCAAAGCGACCCGTTAATTAAGGTTATTTAATTAAAGCAAACGGCGGTGAGCACAAAAACGCTCACCGCTGATTTGTCTTTAAATGAAATTTAGCAAATTTTTACGCACTCCTCAAAATAACGATAAGTTTTATCGAAAAAGATCTATTTATTCTGATATAAGGCTTATATCAGTCGCACCACTTGAAACTGAAAAAAACGATGAGGATTTCTTGTAATCCGATTCGATCTATATATATCGTGCAGCTTATGTGCACGCGGATCTTACATACTATCGGGTATTTGGATCCAAACTATGAAATGGGAAACAACAAAGCAGAGGAGAAAAACCTATGTATATGTTTAAATATGTGATGAAGCGATTAGGCTTGATGATCTTCACATTCTTCATCATTTTCACGATGTATTTTGTGCTTATCAAGCTTCTGCCCATCCCAACGAATGCTCTCCCGGGACAGGACCCTGCGATCGTTATGAAGACGCTCGAGGGACGAGGATGGATCACAAACATCCAGCCAGGTCCGAACGGTACGTTTATCTACGACAGAGTTCCGATACTTATTCAGTATGGAAATTATTTCAAGAGAATAATTACACAGGGTGATTTCGGTATCGCAACAACCTACGGTGAATACCTCAACATGAATATCTGGGAAGTGTTTGTAGATCATCTTCCGCCGACAGTATTAATCAATATCTATTCTACACTTATCGGAGTACCGATCGGTCTCGGCCTCGGTATTTTTGCTGCGCTTAAAAAGAACAAGTGGCAGGACCAGCTTATCAACATTATTATTATCCTGCTTATCTCCACTCCCGGTATCGTACTTGGTCTCCTTCTTCAGTACGTGTTCTGCTTCAAGCTCGGATGGTTCCCGCTGACAATGTCAACGAGTGACGCATACTTCACGTGGGAAGTATTCCGTTCGATGATTCCCGCTATATTTGCTCTCTGTCTCGGCTCGATCGCGGGCTATGCAAGAAATACTCGTGCCGAGCTTTCCGAGGTTCTCACGGGCGACTTCATGCTCCTTGCAAGAACGAAGGGTCTTACGAAGGGCCAGGCTATCTATCGCCACGCTTTGCGTAACTCGATGGTAGTTATCTTCCCCATGATCCTCAGTGAGTTTGTAGCTGTTCTTTCAGGTTCGCTTATCATCGAGAAGATGTTTGCAATTAACGGTGTTGGCGGACTCTACCTTAACAGTATCACATTCCAGGACTATGACTTCTTTATGCTTTTGGCAGGATTCTATACGTTAATTGGCTTAACAGCCGGTATCGTTATCGACATCAGCTACAGCTTCATTGATCCGAGAATCAGAATGGGGGCGAAATAATGGCTACAGTAAATAAATACGATAACATTCCTGCTGAAAAGTTTCAGTTTGCGACAAAAACTGACCTTGTTCACGATAAAAAATTAGCGACCAAGCCCGTCAGCTATTTTGCAGGCGCTTTCCGTCGCTTCTGCAAAAACAAGGGTGCTGTTGTTGCCGCTGTCATTATTGCTTTACTGATTCTTTTCGCAATAATTGCTCCGTTTTTCACACCGTTCTCTCCTGCATACTACGATATGGTGTATGCATACGTAACGCCCAAGTGCGACCTCTTTGCAAACAGTGGCATCGATTTCTGGGATGGCTGCAGACAGAAGGATACAAACTACCTTGGCTATATCAAGGACCTTGCTCTCGCTCAGGAAACCGGTCGTGAGATAATCAAAAACGGTGAATTCACCGTTAGCGAGGATGGATCTAACTATAGCTACCGTTATGATACGTACTACGGCGTTGGCTTCGGTAAGTATAAGGTAATCTCCTTAGACGAATTCAATGACATTCAGAGATACCAGAACGAAACCGGCAAACAGGTTCTTTACCCTGTCGTTAAGGTTTCCGACAGACCTACACTTGAGAAGAACAAGTACGACGCTAACATCTACTATAAGATGGAAAATCCGAAGGCGTCCGTTGTTCGCCCCAAGCTTGACAAGGATGGAAATATTGTGCCCAATTACTGGAAATATGAGGAAGGAAATAAGTCCGTTCTTATGGCGGATTACAACTCCCTCAGAATTGAAGGTGAAGACGGTGTTGAAAGTAACGGCAAGACCTACTACTACGCTTACGGTAGAATCGTAGACGGCGGTATTGAGGTCAGAACCGAATACTATGAATACTACACCTATCTGCACTCTCAAGTGAAGCAGGACGGTATCGGTGAGCCGAGCTTCCTCTTCGGTACAACCGAAACCGGTAAGGACATCTTTGCGTGCCTTGCATACGGTGCAAGATTCTCGTTCGTTTTCGCAACTATCGTTGCAGCTGTAAACTTTATAGTAGGCGTTATCTGGGGTTCTATCTCCGGCTACTACGGTGGAAAGACCGACCTCATCATGGAGAGAATTGCTGAGATTCTCGGCTCCATTCCTACTATGATCGTTATCACTCTCCTCAAATATCACATGGGTTCGTCAAGCCAGGCACTCGTTCTGTTCATCGCCTTCTTCCTGACGGGTTGGATCGGCATGGCGGGCAGAACACGTATGCAGTTCTACCGCTTCAAGAATCAGGAATACGTTCTTGCCGCAAGAACCCTTGGTGCAAGCGATACTCGAATCATGTTCAAGCATATTTTCCCGAACGGCCTTGGTACCATCGTAACGAGCGTTGCACTTGTAATTCCCAATATGATATACTCGGAGACCAACCTCTCGTACCTTGGTATTATTAACCTTGAGGCGGGAAACACAACCTCTGTAGGTACACTTATTGCTGCAGGACAGAGATCCATCGTAGCAAATGCAGGCTACGTTGCACTCTTCCCCTGCGTGTTCCTCGTTCTGTTAATGCTCAGCTTTAACTTGTTCGGTAACGGATTACGCGACGCATTCAACCCGTCGCTCAGAGGTTCGGAGGATTAAGTATGAGTAAAGAAATTAAATTATCAGTTAACAATTTGAGAGTCTCCTTCCGTACTGATGCCGGAAAGGTTCAGGCGGTTCGTGACATCTCCTTCAACCTTTACAAGGGTGAAACACTTGCGATCGTAGGTGAGTCCGGCTCCGGTAAGTCGGTAACCTCCAAGGCTGTCATGGGTATTTCCGCAGTCAACGCGATCCATGAGGGCGGCGAGATCCTTTACGACGGTCAGGACCTCCTCCGCATTCCCGAAGAGGAAATGCACAAGCTTCGCGGAGACAAGATCGCGATGATCTTCCAGGATCCGCTTTCATCCCTTAACCCCATCATGCGTATCGGTAAGCAGATCACCGAGGCGATGCTCCTTAAAAACAAGGCTAACCGCAAGGAAGGCCGCGCAACCTTCAATAAAACGCTTGCAGTACTTTCCGATACGATGAAAAAAGCGCTCGCTGAAAGCAACAATACAAGTTATAGCGTTGACGAGGTTGAAAAGTATATAAAGACCTTCGACAACTTCAACATTCAGGCTCTCAAGCTTGAGAACACCTATAATGCTGCACGTACAGCAGCGGAAGAGATGATCGCGACCATCGAAGATTTCCTCTTCCTTGCTGACAAGAAGCAAAAGATCGACGTTATTGCATCTCTCAACCTTGTACGCCGCAAGCTCGAAGCTATCAACGACAAGTATTTTATCTCCAATTACGAGAGAAAGCTGAAGGAACACCTTTCTGCTCTTGACGCTGTAAAGCGCAGCGAACGCAAAAAGGTAACTGTTGGCGACTCGATCAAGAAGGTTGTCGGCAGCGGCGCGTCGAAGAAGGACGCATCTCCCGAAACCGTTCAGGTTCTGAAGTCCATCAAGGAAACTGCCGAGGAAATGCTCGCGCGTACCCCGTACGACTTCTTCAGAATCGGTTACTACGTGTACAAGCACCCCAAAACCGACCTCAGCCGTATGCCTGCCGAAGAGGCAAACGAAATGACATACAACTTCCTCACGGAAGACTTTATGAATTCGTTCATCAGCCTCGAGAAGATCGCGGTACGCTACTCGCTCGATAAGACACACGAAAAGAAGATAAAGGCTATCGCAGACCTGAAGAGTGCTATTGATTTCTTCAAAGCCGGCAACTTTACTTCCCAGGATGCGTCCGCACTGACCAAGAGCGTCAACAAGAGCGTACGCGCTGCTATCGATCCTCTCGCTGTTATCAAGGACAACGTAGCATATACGTTCGGCGGCGCACTTGAGAGAGAAGTTGAAAAGTACTTCTTCTACATCAAGAACAACCCCAAGGAAGAGGCTCGCTTTGCACGTCAGACTGCTAAGAGAGAAGCTCTCATTGCAAGGGGTAAGACCGTAGAGTGGAAGGTAGTTCCGAAGTCCGTTATCGAACCCGAGGTTCAGATCGAGGCTATCGTTTCCGTTCTCACACGCGTGATGAACAAATTCCAGGCGGACGTTGAAAACTTCGCCGGCATCGATGTTGACAAGCGCTGTATCGAGATCATTGACTATCTCAAGGAAAAGGCTTCGCAGGTAGTTAACGTGCTTACAAAGCGTATCGCTAAGGAAAAGGCTATCAAGCTCATGGACGAGGTTGGTATCCCCGAAGCGAGAATGCGTTTCAGACAGTATCCGTTTGAATTCTCCGGCGGTATGCGTCAGCGTATCGTTATCGCGATCGCGCTCTCCGCTAACCCCGATATCCTGATCTGCGACGAGCCCACAACGGCGCTCGACGTTACGATCCAGGCTCAGATCCTTGAGCTCATCAACCGACTCAAGAAAGAGCACAACCTTTCCATTATCTTCATCACACACGATCTGGGTGTCGTTGCAAATATGGCGGACAGAATTGCCGTTATGTATGCAGGTAAGATCGTTGAGTACGGTACGGCAAACGAGGTATTCTACAATCCTCAGCATCCCTACACATGGGCTCTGCTTTCCTCCATGCCCGACCTTGATACCGACGAAAAGCTCGACGCTATTCCCGGTACACCTCCGAATATGATCTATCCCCCCGTGGGAGACGCATTTGCGGAGAGAAACAAGTACGCGATGGAGATCGACTTCGAGATGCAGCCGCCGATGTACGAGGTATCTCCCACGCACTATGC
>JAGBGV010000033.1 GCA_017935805.1 Clostridia bacterium
GGCTCTTATACTTGCATCCCCTCTCACGGGAAGAACACATCAGCTGCGGATCCACTTTGCGGGAATTGGCTGTCCGATGGTTGGCGACACCCTTTACGGAAGCGGATCGGAGCATATCGACCGCCATGCACTGCATTCTTGGAAAACAGTATTCCCACATCCATACAGCGGCGATGATGTTGCGGTGATTGCCCCCATTCCCGAGGACATGAGACAGCTTATTGCTAACCTCGGACTTGAAACAGATGAAATAAAATAAGGAAATATATTATGAGCATACTTAAAAAGATAAACAAATATGTGCCTGCCGTGTCAATGGTGATAATCGTGTTGGCAATAGTTGCGGCAGGGGTAAACATCGGCTATGTATTGAGCCCGAGATTTGCCGACTGGTTCAATGTGAGTATATCCAACTACCTGCGTGGATTCCTTGCGTTTCTGACAGGCTGGATCCCTTTCTCACTTGCTGAGTTTATTATTCTCGGCAGTCCTTTCATTGCGGTGGGCGTTATTGTTTGGTGCGTGAAGTATTCATCCGAGAGCACAGCTCGTCTCGTGCGCTGCATCGTTGGCATACTGTCTGTCATCGCGGCGGTTTATGTGATGTTCGTCTTCAACTTTGGTGCAGGCTATCGCACTACCACTCTCGACAAGAAGCTGGGGCTGAATGCAGAGGCGGTGTCCGGTGAGGATCTCTACAATACCATGCGGATCGTGGTTGACAAGCTTGACGAGCTGGAGGAGGAGATCACTTATGCCGAGGGTGTCGGTTCTGTGCGCCCCTATTCACATAACGAATCGGTGAAGAAGCTTATGGAATCATATGCTCAGCTCCATCTTGACCACGATTTTATCGGACTTGTAAAGGCTCCTGTCAAGCAGCTTGTAGTGTCGGATGTAATGACATACACCCACATCTCCGGAGTGTACACCTTCTTCACAGGTGAAGCGAACCTTAACACCAACTATCCCTATTATGTGAACGTGTTCACAACAGCTCACGAGATGGCACACCAGAGGGGAATAGCACGGGAGAATGAGGCGAACTTTATGGCGTATCTCGCTTGTATCAATTCAAGTGACCCGTATATTCAGTACGCCGGATATCTCAATATGTACGAGTACCTTATAACACCCTTGTATAACGCATCTCCCGCTTTGTACAGCAAAATTGCTATCGACTTGCCGGAGGGCGCGAAGTACGACCTTGCCTGCTATGCTGATTTCTTCGAGAAATACGCGGACAACAAGGTAGCCGAGGTGAGTGATGCGGTAAACGACACTTATCTCAAAACTCAGGGCACCGAGGGCTCTGTCAGCTACGGCATGGTTGTGGACCTCGCGGTAGCTTATCACAGACCGGAGTTCCCTGCGGAATAAATTATTACAACAATAAGGAGGATGCGGAATGAAAAAACTGAAAATGAGACTCAAGCTCTCAGCTGTACTGCTTCTTGTGGCACTATCCCTCGCTTCCGCATCTGTTTTTGCGGCAGTGGGAGATGTTCCAACGCTGTTCCACAACGACGAGGAATGGTACAAGGACGGGCTTTATCCCATGTCGGTTCGTGAGGGAGAGCACTATATTCCCGCAGAGCTGTTCTCAATGTTCGACTACATCAGCGTGACAACTCCATTTGAGAACAATGTTCTGATACACAATACTGAAAGCGATCAGTATGTGTCAATCCTGTTCAAGGACGCATCCGCTGCGGTCAACGGCAATATCATCCGCGATATAGGCGTATTCCGTGACGGAGAGATGTACTATGTACCGGCGGAGCTTGTGTGCGGTGCGATCGGCATGAAATATGAGATATACACAGCGGAGAACGGTAAGCAGTCACTTCGACTCTATGACGATGACCATAATGCCGCCTTTGAGACGCTGATAAACGAATATTTGCCGGATGAGAGCGGCGGGGAAGATACCACAGTCAATGAACAGACCGGCAGAACAAAACGGATATTCTTGCTGTGTAAGACAGCGGGTATGTATCCGAGTGAGTATTCTGCACAGAGACATCTTGATGCGTACGGACTGAACTACACTGTTTTTCTTACTTCCGGGATAGAATGGCAGGACATTGTGTTGGGATCTGCCCACGGAGAATACGGAGTTCTCCCGAAGAATCAAAAGAGGGTAGACGGTATTGACATGGCCGAAGAGCTTGACAGCTTGAATCTGTTCATTAAAGGATATACGAACAAAAAATCAAGGCTGACCCTATCCACGGGTAATGACGAAGAGGACGGAATACTCAGAAACCGCGGCTACATTCCCATAAAGCCTGATTTTACGGTAAACGGAAGCTCCGACGCGGAGACGCTGTTCTCTGAGATCATGCTTCGGGCGACAAAAAACGGATCATGCGTAGTTTATCTGGAGGACTGCTGGAACAGTGCCAGAATTGCTGAGCTTATCAGTGAAATATTTGATCCCAGCTATATCACATCAAACTTAATTAATGCCAATAGGTAATCGGAGGATATATGGACGCAAACAAGAAGATTCTTGTAGTGGAAGACGAAAAAAATATTGCGCTCGTGCTGGCATACAATATCAAAAAAGAGGGCTATGACTGTGACGTGGCATATGACGGCGAAACAGGACTCAACATGGCGCTCACAGGCGGTTATGATCTGATCCCGCTTGACATAATGCTCCCCAAAATGACGGGATTTGAGGTATGCGAGCACATCAGATACAAAAGTCAGGTGCCGATCATCTTCGTAACTGCAAGAGAAGAGGAAAAAGACCGTATTCTCGGACTCGAAACAGGCGCGGACGATTATGTAACAAAGCCCTTCTCGTTTAAGGAGCTTATGGCGAGAATCCGTGCAAACATTCGCCGTTCCTCAGGAGAGGTGGCAAAGGCTGCCGTTGTAACAGACGCTCCAATTACTGTCGGTGAGCTCGTCATTGACCGTGAGCACTACTCCGTTACAAAGAACGGTGAGCCAATTGAGCTTTCAAAGAAGGACTACGACTTCATTCTGTTCCTGGCGGAAAACGTTGGTGTGGCATACTCGAGAGAGGACCTGCTCGAGAAGATATGGGGCTACGATGACTACTATGGGGACATCCGAACAGTTGACGTTACGGTCAGCAGACTCAGAAAAAAGATCGAAAACGACCCCGCACGCCCGGAATACCTTCTCACAAAGCGCGGCGTGGGATATTTCCTTTGCAATAGATAAGAAAAATTACGATAGACAGGGACGGACTGACCGATATGCTAAAAAGTCTGTATTTTAAGATAGTCCTGATACTGCTGATATTCATTATAGCTGTAATGTGCGCGGTCGGTGCAATACTGATGAACGGTGTTACCTCCTTCTATACAGAGGAATTCACCGATCAGATGACGGATTGCTTTGACGAAGAAGGGTTGCTCATGACTGACCTTACAGTAGCGGCAGCAAGCAACAGCTACGCCTATGAGATGCGTAATGTTCTCGCTTCCTACGGCAGTATTCTTGGAATAGACCAATACCGAAATTACTATATTTTGGACACCGATGGCGAGATGATCGCAGGCTCTGACACAAGTCTCGGCGCGGAGCTGGACATAACGCCGAATATTCTCTCTGCAATAAGCGGCTCAGGAAGTAATCTTGCGGCAGCGAATATGAACTACTCTGACTGGGCGGTGAGAATACCTGCGGCGGATGAGGGCAAGACTGACTGCATCATTTACATCAAGGACACCCTTGAAGAGATGAGACAGCTCAACGGTATGCTTTTCTCAATCATCCTTCAGGCAATGCTCATCGGTATCCTTATTGCGGTGTTGCTCTCATTCTTCCTAGCGAAGTCTATTTCATCCCCTCTCCAGAGCCTTACACAGGGCGCACAGCTTGTTGCTCAGGGTGAATTCTCAAGTGAGATCGAGGTGCGATCCGAGGACGAGATCGGTATTCTCGCAGAAAACTTCAATTACATGAGAGAGCGACTTCGCGACACCATTGACGAGGTTGAGGGCGAGCGTGAAAAGCTTGACACTGTGCTGTCCTGTATGCGTGACGCGGTGGTTGCGTTTACGGTTGAGGGTGAGGTGCTTCACTCCAACAGCAGTGCGGCAGAGCTTTTCGGCGAGGAGTTGAAAGACGGCACGCTTTCCATTGAAAAATGCTTTGAGACGCTGGACTTGCCTCTCGCAAAGCTTGGCAACAGCATAATTCTGTCATCTCCCGACATTCCCGTAGAGAAATCCCGTGACGGATTCATATTCCGCGACAGGATCTGCGGCTCGAGAGTGTATGACGTAAGCTTTGCGGTGATCAAATATATCGAATCCAACAGACGTATCGCCTCAGGTTGTGTGTTCATCATTCACGATGTGACGGGCAGATATGAGCTTGACGAAAGCAGACGTGAGTTCGTGGCAAATGTATCACATGAACTTCGTACACCGCTGACATCCATTAAGGGAGCTACGGAAACTGTAATGATGGATCCCGAAATGGACGACGAAACAAGAGGATACTTCCTTGACATGGTACTGTCCGAGAGCGACAGAATGACTCGAATCGTATCCGACCTCTTGGTGCTCTCAAGACTTGACAACAAGCGCACCAAGTGGAATATTGAAACCTTTGACTTTAAGAACTCTGTTCGCAGACTGTGCGACGTAATGAAGCCTGATCTTGACGCTCACAGACATACGGTGAACTTCGAATCCGATGAGGAGATACCGGAGATCACTGCTGACAGACAGCGCATCGAGCAGGTCGTTATCAACATTATGTCCAATGCCATTAAGTACACACCGGACGGCGGCAAGATCGACTTGCGTCTTATCGCAACACCACAGAGCACATTGGTGCTTCACGTTTCCGACAACGGTATCGGTATCCCTGAGGAGGATATCGACCACTTGTTTGAAAGATTCTACAGAGTTGAAAAATCCCGTACACAGGACGCCGGCGGCACAGGTCTCGGACTAGATCG
>JAGBGV010000383.1 GCA_017935805.1 Clostridia bacterium
CCCAGCGCCATCATCACGCCTATAACAATGAGAAAGATACCGCACACAATATTAATGACCTTGTAGTTCTTTTTGATAAACGAGAACGTTCCTTTTAGCTGGTCGATAAGCACCGCAGACAAAATAAACGGTATTCCAAGTCCGAGAGAGTATATGAGAAGCAGAAGCGTTCCCTCAAGAGCACCGCCGGATGAGGTCGCCTGTGATAATGCCGCTCCGAGAAATGCGCCCACACAAGGGGTAAGGCTCACCGAATAGATCATACCAAACAGGAATGCAGAGAAGATTCCTTTAATCTTCATACCACCCTGCATACCCTTGAGAAAAGGCAGGCGGATCACGTCAAGGTAGGATAAGCCGAAAATTATGATGATAACACCGCAAACAATGTTAAGTACAGTCTGATATTTCCAAAGCAGAGATCCAAGACTGCCCGCGAACAAGCCAAGCAGCGTAAACACCACGGTAAATCCCAGCACAAAAGCGACAGCTCTGAGCCATGTTTTATATTTTTTGTCGCTTCCCGCCGAGAAATACGAAACGTAAATAGGAAGCATAGGGAGCATGCAGGGGGATATGAAGGAAATAAATCCCTCAAGAAATGTCAGGATATATTGCATTCTTTTCCTCCGTTCATAGAATTTAGTTTATATCAAATACAGCTGTATTATACCATACATTTGCATTTTTTGGAAGAGATATTATACAATTTTTGTTCTAATCTCACTATTGATCTGCTCTGCGTATCTGACTGCCTCCATTGCATCGCGTGCATATTTGTCTGCTCCGATCATGTCCGCGTATTCCTGAGTCAACACCGCACCGCCCACAACGATCTTACACCAAGGGGCGCTCTCACGTAGCTGTTTGATTGTCTCCTCCATAGCCGGTACAGTAGTGGTCATAAGCGCAGACAGTCCAACGATAGGAGCGTGGAGTCTGATCACAGTTTCCACAACGGTCTCAGGCGGAACGTCACGTCCAAGATCGGTAACACGGAAACCGTAGTTTTCAAGAATAAGCTTCACAATGTTCTTGCCGATGTCGTGAATATCCCCTTTTACCGTCGCAATTACAAAATGGCATTTGTCTGCAGCACTTCCACTCTGCATTTTTGATTTGATCACTTCAAACGCTGATTTCGCCGCCTCTGCACTCATGAGAAGCTGTGGGAGATATACAGTTTTGTTTTCAAATCCCACGCCTACTGTGTCAAGAGCGGGTATGATCTCCTCTTGCACAATTGAAAGAGGGTCAGCTGTGGTTATCATCTCTGCCGTGATCTGTGCCGCACGGTCCTTCAGACCCTTGATTATTGCCTTTTGCAAGTCGGAACCTGACTCGTTCTGCGATTCCGAAGGCTTATCAGATTGGACTGTAGCGGTAACTGTATTTATGGAAGAAGCAAAGTCAATATAATCCGCACAGTTATCGTCAAGTCCGGCGAGCGCGCAATATGTGTAGTACGCCTTCATCATCTCCGCAGAATACGGATTCATGATGGCGGCGGACAGACCGTTTTCCATTGCAAGCGCAAAAAATGTACTGTTGATCAGGTCTCTTTGAGGCAAGCCGAAGGATACATTTGAAACGCCGAGAGATGTATGGCAGCCGAGCTCGTTTTTGATAATTCTCACTGCACGGAGAGTCTCTCTCGCCGCATTTTTATCTGCGCTGACGGTCATTGCAAGGGGATCGAAAATGATGTCTTTTTTCTTTATGCCGTATTTTTCTGCCTCTGAGAGTATTTTTCGTGCTATCTCCACCCTGCCCTCTGCCGTTTCCGGAATGCCGGATTCATCAAGTGTCAGCGCAACTACAAGACCGCCGAACTTTTTTGCAAGTGGGAATACTTCAACCATGCTCTCCGCCTTGCCGTTTACAGAATTGATCATCGCCTTACCGTTATATCTGCGCAGCGCCGATTCCATGGCAACCGGATCGGACGTGTCTATCTGAAGGGGCAGATCAATGACAGCCTGAAGCTCGCACACAGCGTCAGTGAGCATTTTCACCTCATCTATTTCGGGCAGCCCTACATTAACGTCAAGGATCTTCACGCCCTTTTCCTGCTGTGCAATGCCCTCATTCAGGATATAGTCCATGTCAGCGGCGCGAAGTGCTTCCTTGAATCGCTTTTTGCCCGTGGGATTGATCCTTTCACCGATGAGAGTGGGGATACTGCCAAATTCCACCGCATGGGTATATGATGATACCGATGTAATATTCTTTTCCGCAATCTTGACAGGTGATATTCCGGAAGATCTTTTTGTCAACTCAGAAATATACTCCGGAGTTGTACCGCAGCAACCGCCGACAACACGCACACCTTTTTCAATGAGCGCGGTGACATCCTCTGAAAATTCCGTGGGCAGAACGTCATATACAGTCTTTCCGTCAACAGCGCGTGGCAGTCCTGCGTTTGGCTTCAAGAGTACGGGAACTGACGCGTATTTCAAATATTCAAGTACCACACCCTCAAGTGCCTTCGGACCGAGCGAGCAGTTTGCGCCAATGGCATCTGCCCCCATTCCCTCAAGCATAGCAACCATTGC
>JAGBGV010000384.1 GCA_017935805.1 Clostridia bacterium
GAGAGCGCGTCAATTATCGGGTACCCCTCGAGCAGGTCTGAAATAGCCTCTCTCGCTGCTCTGTAAGACTCCAGATGGTCAAAAGAGGGCTCGTCGGATACATGATACCAGCAGCGTTCGTCCACTCTGAGAGCCTTCAGGTGCTCCAGGAGGGATTTGATGAACGTGCGAATAAAGGTTTTGTACTCTTCTCCGTGGGCGTCTGTTTCCCAGCCGAAGATGCGCTTGTACTCCCCATCCACCGTTGCCATGACCTTGGGCGCGTGCTCTGCTCCCCATTGTGTGTACAAGTGGCAGATCTCAAAATACTTCATTCCAACCCTGTCCATGGTCTCAATCCAGCGGTCAAGTTTGTCGTATCCAAAGGAGTATTCCCCGCCGTTTACCGCGATATCCACAAGCTGAACGGTCAGTCGCTCCCCACCTCTTGCTGTGTCAAGTGGCGGTGTTACAACGGGAGTAAGTATCATGTTCACCCCTTCAAGTACAGCCTCGCGTGCGAAGTTTTCTATCAGTTCCCAATGACGCTCGGAGAAAACGGGAACATCGTAATACTGTGCAAGGCAGTCCGCGTGGAACCACTGGGTGTGGATAAGCTCGCTCTCGGGAAGCACTGCGTCAACAACGTGTACGTTAGCAGTCGCCTCAGCAGCCACATCTTCCCCGTCGAACGCGCGAACTGTGATAGGGTAATCCCCTGCCGCAATACCGTCTGCACATTCCACAGTCAACATAAGCGTGCCAAGTGAGTTGTTCACCATTACAAGTCTGCTCTGCACATCCATGGGTATAAGCAGATCCGGATACAGTCCGGGGGTTGTGCGAAGATATCCCCTTTTATCTGTATGAGTATAGGTAGCAAAGGATACGGGCACCTGATCAACACGGCTGACCGTGATATATTCCCCGATAGGCGAGTCGATCTCAAGGCGCATTTCACGAATATGAATCTCAGTTTCCTCCATTGTGTAGGCAACCTGGAAGTTCAGTCGTTCGTTTTTCAGCATTGAAAGGGATTCGACTCCTTTTTTATCCTGGATAGACTCGTCAACAAAGCATTTTTCGCAGGACGGAAGTATCTTAAGTTCAAACTTCATATCTGCCTCCGTGATTATTCCGTGATACATTAATTATACCCCCGCAGTCCCGGATTTTCAATACAGAGATACAAAAAACGCCACAGGAATTGACCCATGGCGTTTGTTTTGTTTGTATTAGTCCGCTGTAAGACCGGAACGCTCGATACCCTGAACAATGTATCTCTGACCGAAGAGGTAGAGGATGATAAGGGGAGCTACGATGAGCATACCGCAAGCGTTCTTAATAGCTGCTATGTACAGGTTGCTACCTGCATAGTTGGTGTTAAGAGCCTTGGGCACCTTAATAATGTCGGGAAGGAGTGTCGGACCGGTGATATTGTAGAACAGCTCTGTGTAGAAGTTATCAGTCCACTGCCAGCAGAATGCGAACATGAATACTGTGATCATCATTGTGCCGGAGAGAGGAAGAATGATTCTGAAGAATGTTCTGAAAATACCGGAGCCGTCCAGGTAAGCGGATTCTTCGAGCTCGTCGGGAATACCGCGGTAGAACTGACGGAGCATGAAGATGAACAGACCGTTTTTGTATGCAAGACCTGTCATTGACAGAATGTACAAGGGCCAGTTTGTGTTGAGCAAGCTGGGTGTGCTGCCGGTGAGAAGCTGAATTATTCCGAGGATATCGAAATACTTGAACTTCGTTGACATGGACAGAGACAGCGTTGCATGAGGCACAACCATGGTAAAGATTACGAGGAGGAACAGGATTCCGTTACCCTTGAACTTGAACTTCGCAAAGCCGTATGCGATGAAGCAGCAGACGAACATCTGAAGCAGGGCGCACACAGCTGAAAGCAAGAATGTGTTACCGAGGGCTACGAAGTAATTGTTACCCGTAATGATAGCCTTGTATGTGTCAAGTGTGGGATGCTTGGGGATCAGTCGTACCGTTACGTCAACAAGGTCTTCGGGAGTCATGAAGGATGACGCAACCTTGGAGAAGAACGGGAACAGAATGATGTAGGAAATACCCAGAAGGAGGAGGAATCTGAACAGATACCAAACAACTCTCTTGAGTGTATAAAGGTTAATGAGCTTAGCCTTTAATCTTTCCAGCAGAGGAGTACGCTCGAAGTCGACCCTGATCTTATTTTTTGTTTCTTTTGTTACTTTTGTTGCAGTTTGTGTGTTATTCATATATCAGTGCCTCCTTTCTTAGTCTTTCCTCTGGTAGAATACGAATGCGCTGAGAAGTCCCGCAACGATTGCAATGATGAGGATTACGATGAGGAAGTACATCCAATACATCGCAGAAGCAAGCACGTCACCGCCGGACTGTTCTGTTACGCCTGCAATATACGCCATTACTCCGTTGTCACTTGCAGTGAAGGAGTCGATGATTGTATAAATTGTGTTTACGAGGATCATCGGGCTCACCATCGGAAGTGTGATCTTCCAGAATGTTTCCCAACCGGAAGCACCGTCAATGGAGCAGGATTCGTAGATCGCGGGAGAAATGGACTGAAGACCTGAGAGGAAGATCAGCATCTGTACACCGCAGCGGTTAACGATGTTGAAGATGTTGTTTACAAGACCAACAACGTATTCAACGATCTCCGTACCGATCATCATGTTTGAGAACAGCGCCTCAAAGTCCATTACAGATACGATTTCAGTAGCCGCAGATGCCTGACCGGAACCGTCGTCGATACCGCTTGTGTCACCCATGTACTGGTTGAGAATGTTGCCGGCATCGATCTCGGAAATAAGACCGGTTGTCAGAATAACGGGGATAAAGAAGATCGCACGGAATGCTGCACGGCCCGCGATCTTCTGATTGAGGATCAGGGCTACGAACAGCGAGAAGATTACGATAGAGGGGATATCCAGAATGAGCTGACGGATACCGGACATAAGTGTTGTAACGAATGAGGGGTCAACGAACAGCGCTTCATTGTAGTTCTGGAAGCCTACATATTCGAGATTGTATCCACCACCGATTACGAAACGCATTTCGTGGAAGCTGAATCGTACAGCGTCGAAGATGATCGGCAGGTAGATGAGGAAGAATCCGAGCACGAACGGGAGGACGAATATCCAACCCGCTCTTGCCTTCTTGACATCAAGAGATGCCGAGCTCTTTCTCTTTTTGCGAGGAGCATCTATGGTAAGCTTTTGCTTTTTGCCGCGTTTTCCGGCTTCAATATTTAAGTTCATAAATCAACTCCCCTTTCTTTAGTCTATTCTTATGAAGTCAAGCGCGCCGACTGTGTAGATCTCGCCGTCGTACTGGACTGTGATATCGAAGGAGTTGTAGTTCAGAATGAAGTTTACGCCGCCTTCGTATTCAACTCTGATAACAGAACCGGATTCTGTTGCATATTTGGGTGTGATCACGCCGTCACCTGCGATATCAAACTCGGGGATCGTAGGCTCAGAATTCTTGAGCTCTTCGATCTTTGCGGGGATATCGGATGTGAATGTGCTGGGATCCCATACACCGCCTGCCTCCTGAACTGCGATACGAGCCTTACGGCGTTCGTCGCGGAGATCTTCCTCCAGCTTCTTGATCTGGTTTTCGATCATGAGGTAGTAGGAGTTTTTGATTGCCTCAGCCTCTGCTTCAAGCTCATCTGCATCGGGAATACGTTCAGCTTCCAGGAACTCGTGGTCAACCATGTAGGATGTCTGAACATCCTTCAGAGCATCGTTGAGTGTGCTGTAATACTTAACGATATCATCCTTCCAGATGTCGTATGCTACAGAGTAGTAATCGCTGAGCTGAGGATTTTCCTTGAGTACGCTTGTGTTCTGGTAAGACAGGATGAAGTACATCGCAGCACCGTTCTCGATTGCGTTGAGAATTGCCTGTGAGATGTCACCTTCCATGTTTGTTGCAGAACCTGTGAATACCTTGGATGCGTGGTAAACCATACCCATGAAAGGTACAGATTCGCTTGCCATGGTGTACTTGGAGGATGTGAGAGATGCGTTGAGAATAACGTCAGCATACTTGATCGCATATGCGTTACCGCCGTCGATCATGATGTTGTTGTAGTCCGCATCCATTTCAGCAAGAAGGTCTGTTGTGAACTTCTTGTTATCCTCGCGGTGGTAAGGCTCATCTTCGTCGAAGTCGGAGCTGAGGTCTGTACCGAGGGTTGTAACAGCAATAGAGTCATTGCCATACTTGTTGTATCTGGGACCGAAGCCTTCGTAGAGATACTCATAGGCTACAGGTGAGATCGCGATAAGCTGTGTTCTTCTGAATACCTGAAGTGCAGCGTTATATTCTCTCTTTGTTGTATAACGGTCGTCGATTGTGCGGATAGCGTGCTCCTTGAGGCTTACGCCGTCGAAGAGGCCTTCCTTTTCAATGTACGCAAAGTCGAAGTCGGGATAGATATCGAATCCGTTTTCTTCTGCAAATTTTACAAGATCTGCGAATCCGTCATCGCCGCCAACAACATCGGTCCACTCAAGCTTATAAGGAACTGTGGAGATAAGACCTCCGTTTGCGTAGCCTGTAAGCTTGAAGTTTACATTGCTTATGCCCAGATCCTTAAGCTCTGTATACATTGTCTTGATATCCTCAAATGTTGTGAGAGGCAGATCCACCTCAACAGGGAATGAAAGCACACGGTCTGTTGTGGTTGTGGAACCGAATGTCTCAATAAACAGAGGAATATCGTTTGCTGCATTTTCGAGCTTTGTGATGTCACCATTTTCGGTGAGGTAATCACGGTAAGCCTTTGCCATGCCTACCCAGTCTGCTGAGTAGCTGTCTTTAACATTGTTCTGCTTTGCAAGTTCCTCGTCAGCCAGGAATACGTACTGGATTCTGTAGGAATCTGTGTACTTTCTCTTGGATGTAACAGTCCATGTTGCGTTACCGCTGACGGAAATGGAATCTGCAAGGTTGTATGTGTCAGACGGGCGGGGTGTGAATGTCGGATATACAGTGTTGTAAGGATGCACCGCACCACCGCAGGTTGCCATAAGTGTTGCAAGGGAGTCACCCTCTGTGATGATAGCAAGGAAGCCTGTTGAATCGATTTCGTCAGCAGTCTCACCCGCAGCCTCAAGAAGGTCACCGTAGTTGGTCATTACACCGTAAACAGGCATTCTCATTACTTCGGAATGCTGTCCGGAAATTTCGTGGTACGCATAGTCAGCACCGTAAAGCTGACCGGAAATGTTGACGGACTTGCCTTCGAACTCTTCAAATCTTATAAGAGAACCGGAGCCGTCGGGAATGAATGTGTAACCTGTGTACTTGTTGCTGCCCGCACCAAAGTAAGGGAGAACAGTTACAGTCTTGAACTGATATACACTTTCGTCGAACTGGAGACCGTTGGCAGGAAGTCTCGCTTCAAGACCGTCCTCTGTGAGAGTGTACTCAAGAGCCATACGGAATCTCGGCGGAGCAGCGTCTGTACCAACATAACCTGTAAGGTCGTGGTCATATTCAAGCTCTTCATATGTGTAATCAGGGCAGTATTTCTTAATAAGTCTTTCTACTCTCTTCAGCTCGGCAGGGTTAACCGTATCAGAGATAGTGTAAACAGCCATCTCATTGGTGATCGGGAATGCTGCCTGCATCTGAGCAACCATCTTATCTGTAAGAGTGGTGTCACTGGGGTCCTTCAGGTCGTAGAAGGAGTCAACTGTTGCCCAGTCCCATGAGTCGGTGATGTTATCCATGATCATCTGCTCGAAACGTTCCTTCTTAATGAGACGGGGAACGAGTCGTGTAACAGCCTCTTCACCGATAGCATACTCAACGCGGATACCGTTTTTGATAGGTGTCATTGTGATCTGACCGCGGAGAGCTGCTTCAACATAGCTGTTCATTGTCTTTTCAACGCCGTTGTCAAGATAAGTGATGATCAGCTGTGAAAGAAGTTCCTGCTTTGTCTGATCTGCGATACCGTAATCGGGATCTGCGAGGTCATAGGGGTTTGAGAAGAATGTCTGACCGGTTTTAGTATCAACAACTGCTATTTCACCGGTAAATTCTTCGTAATAAAGCTGGTAGCCATACTGTTCTCTGACCAGGATCATGGTCTCAAGCTTTGCCTCAGGTGTTTCGAAGAAGGTGGTCAGATAGTTGATGAGAGGATTGCCGTCCTCGTCAACCTTATCGGACCAAGCAGCGAACACGCTCAGAGGAAGCACACCGCAGAGCATAATCAGAGCCAAGAGGGCTGATATAATTCTTTTTGTATTCATATCTATTTCTCCTTCTCTGAATTTACAATCGGTAGCTAAGCTCATCAATGATGTTTGTAACGAAGCTTACCATCTTTCCTACAAGGCTGGAGAAGAGCAGTCCCATGAACATGATGAACGCCATACCAACGATGGTTGCGATACATGTGAGTGCATTCTTACCAACTGTGTAGTTGTGTGTTACCATCATACCGATGAACAGGAGAAGTCCCATCCAGATGTATCCAAGTGTGGAGAACAGTGCGATGATACCACCTTCGTTTGCTACGAGGAAGTTGGATGCAATAGTTGCGGGGAGAGTCAGCAGTACGAGAGGAGTGAGACAGTAGCAGCTTGCTACGAAAATGTCCTTCATGCTGCCTTCACCCTCGAACAGAGTGGTGAGACACCAGTTAGCAACCACCCAAAGGAGGAGAGGTACTACAACTGCTGTGATCGCACCGACGATGTTGAAGGTTGTGGACGGGCGAGGATTGAAGATGTAACCCTGACCGATGGAGTTATAGAAGAATACCATAACTGTTGCAAGGAGGATTACGAAGGCACTCTTTACAGAGCCGCGCTTTTCGTGCTTCAGATCCCAGAAGCCGTCAAATGGATGGAAGATTATGTGCATTGTGTAGAGGAGCTCTTCCTTGAGGCTCTTTCTACCAACCTTGAGAGATGTTCTCTTGTTAACCTTGCCTGCGTATCCGAAAAACTTAGCAAGAAGGATACAAGCAACAACGATAACGATCGGGATGATCCAGAAGAACTTGTTAGCCCATTCTTTACGGATCTCCTTATATGCATCGGAGTAGTTTACAGTCTCGTTAGCAGCTTTGAAGTATTCCATTGATTCTTCGTATTCACCCTGACGGTAAAGTGACTTACCGATCTGGATGTATGCTGCGTCGAAGTTGTTATTTCTCTTCAGGATCTCTGTCCAGTCGTCGATAGTAACGTCATACATTCTCTGGTTATCATGCTCCAGCGCACTGATAAGCAGGTCTGCATATTCTGTGCGGCGGAATACAACGATGTTTGCGTTTGTCTTATCGAGAAGCAGGATCTTTGATCCCTGGTAAGCGATTGCTTCAACAGTTGCAATGTTACCGATCTGTGCACCGTTCTTATCGCCGAATGCGAAGAGAAGAGCACCGTTTGCGTCATATGTGAAAACCTTAGAACGGCTTTCGTCGATAATTGACCATGTTCCCTCGGGACCGATGGCAACGTCGATAATCTTGGATGTACCTGTGATAGCATCTGTGTCACTGCTCGTGGACTCTACCATGATCTCACCGGACGGCGGGAAGAAGCCGTTACGAGCCATAACGTCGATACCGGATGCGTTAAGCTTTCTTACAGGAGCATTGTCAGCGGATTTATCGCCTGCCGCAACGGAAACATCAACGGAGGAGGTTGTTACGTAAATAAAGTTCTGGTCATCAATTGTGATGTTGTTGAACTCAGTAGAAACGTATTCCTTGGAGTTTGCTCTCTGTTCTTCTGTCTGGAATCTTCTCCAGAGAAGCTCAAGAGGGTTGATCGTAACCTTTGAAGCACCGATAAATCCGAAGAAGTCGCCGTTGGTATTAAGAACGATAATACCCTGATATGTAGTGGATGATACAACAAACAGTCTGCCGTAGTCATCGGCTACACAGGCAACCGGCTTGTAGATGTCGCCTTCTTCGAAATAGCTGGAAACAGGACGGGGAATAACCTTGATAAACTTACAGTTCAGGTCAAAGAGAACGATACGGTTGTTGTCCGTGTCACAAACGTAAATGTTGTTCTCGTCAACGAATACACCGGAGGGGTTATTGAAGCTGTCCGGGATACCCGGAGAGTTAATGAATGTTGTGATCTCGTTGTTCAGCTTGTAGTAGCGGTCGAGGATTACAACTCTGTTTGCGGAGGCGTCTACAATGTAGATCTTTCCGTCGGGAGCAACGAACAGGTCACGAACGTCGTTGCCAAGCCCCTTTGGAAGACCCATGTACTCGGAGTCAACAACAACGTCAGGAACATACGCGCCGGGAGATGCAAGAACCTGACCACGACCTGAGTATGTATATGTTGCGTAAGGTACGCTTGCGGATACCGCTATGGGGAGAACCATCAGGAGGGCAAGCGCAAGGATGAATATTCTTGAAATTTTCTTCATTTTGTCCTCCTTTAGTCTTTCATACCGCTGGAGCCCATTGTTTCGATGATATTGGACTGTGAAATTACGAATACCAAGATCGGAACGAGCATCATGATAACGGTTGCGGCAGCGGATGCACCGGAACGGGTAATACCAGCTGCGGTGATCTGACCGATAGCGTAGTTAAGTGTTTTAAGCTGTTCGGAGTAGATGTACTCACTGGAGCCTGCGTTCCAAAGTCCCTGGAAGGAGTAGATGATCAGAGTCAGCCAAGCGGGCTTAACCATGGGCATCGCAATGGACCAGAATGTACGGAACTCTGATGCACCGTCGAGACGGGAGGATTCGAGAATTTCCGTTGTTACGTTGGACTCCATGAACTGCTTCATAAGGTAAAGACCCAGCGTTGAACACCATGCGGGAACGATGATAGCGAGGTATGTATCGATCCAGCCGAGCATGGACATTGTAATGAAGTTTACGATACCGCCGACTGTAGCTGAGAACATGAGGGACTTCTGAATGAGCCAGAAGCACTGTTTTCCGCCGGGGAAGTCGATCTTAGCAAGAGCATATGCACAGATCGAGGAAAGGATAAGGTTACCGAACGTACCGCCAACAGAGATAAGCACTGTGTTGAAGATGTAACGTGAGAACGGAACCCAGGAGTCTCCCATGAGGTTGAACAGATCCGTAAAGTTGTCGAATGTAGGATGTACTACATAGAACTTAGGCGGATAGTAGAAGAGCTCGTTGAGGGGCTTGAGAGACTGAATAATCGTGTAGTAGAACGGCAGTGCCATAAATACACCGAAAATGGCAAGAATGACTGTGATACCAGCGTCGCCGCCTGCCGATCTGTTGAGGACGACCTGATGTTTTCTTATTCTTAATCTTTTAGCCATGTCATTCACCCAACTTTGAAATCATTTTTGTTACCAGTACGTTGGCGCCGATCTGCATAAGGAACATCAGGAAGGAGATAGCTGCCGCGTAACCTACTTCCCAACGGTTACCCTGATACTCACCGAGGTGGTGAGAGAGCGTATAGCCTACGTAGTCTACCGGAGGGTTACCTGCAAGAGCAGATACGATGCCGCCGAATCCGAAGGAGCCTGTGATAGACAGGATCGCACCGAACATGAGCTGCGGCTTCATGGAAGGAAGTGTAATGTACCACAGCTCCTGCCATCTGTTCTTGATACCGTCGATCGCACCGGCTTCGAAGAGGCTCTTGTTGATACCCTGAAGACCTGCGATGAAGGATAGGAAGGATGTACCAAGGGATGTCCAGAGGGCTACGAGAATACACAGCGGCATTACGTATTGAGCCGTCTGGAAGAAGAGGATAGGTGTGTCGATAAGACCAAGGTCCAAAAGGAAACCGTTGATATATCCGTATGCGTCACCGGAGAACATTACACCCCAGATAAGGTAAACGTTACCGGCAATAGACGGAGCATAGAAGATAAGTGTTACAACCGCACGGATCTTCGGGGGAAGCTCGTTGATAAACCAAGCAACGCAGAAGGAGATAATGTAGGAAGCGGGACCTACGATAACCGCGAAGATAAGTGTGTTCTTAAGAGCCGTCATGAAGAGGTCGTCATCAAGGAACAATGTGATGTAGTTATCCATGAAGACGAACTTCGGGAACTCAAGCATGTTGAAGGATGTAAGGCTCAAGACGAGAGACAGAACTACGGGGATAATAGTAAATATGAAGAAAAGGATCATAAACGGCGCTACCATGAAGTATGCCATTTTGTTCTTTCTTATAAGAAACCATGTCCACTGTGCCTTTGTCATCTCTTTACGAGTTTTAACTTGTTTAGCTGTATTCTTAGACATGAACTCTCTCCTTTGTCAGATTTTTGTTACTGCTCTTATACATAGAGCTGGTATGTTTCGAGGCAATCAGCCGCATCATTAATATAGGAAGCAATTTTTGCGAGCTTGTCATTTGAAGTATCAAGGCCGCCTGCCGCTGCTCTGAGTGCTTCAATGTCTTTGCTTTCGATAGCTGCGAGAACTGCCTGTACTGCAGCACTTGCGCGGGTTGCTTCATCAAGATCAGCTATTGCATCTGCTGCTTGACCAAGTCGCTTTTCAGCGAGAGTCTGACCAACCTCAAGAGTTTCAAGATCGAACTCTGTTCTCTTTCTTGTAATTTCCTTGTTGATCGCATTAATGTGACCAAGGAGAGACTGTACAGGGTCTGCGTGGTTGTTATACGCATCGAGGAATGCGAAGCTTGTATAACGTGCAAGGATGTATGATCCGGGGTAAGCAGGAATTGCGGTTGTGTTTTCCATCTGCTTCATAAGCTGTGCATACTCACGGGATGTCCAGGGAAGCTCAGCAAGTGCCTCCATATTAGCTGTGGGGTTCTTAGCTGCGGGACCGAGGATAGCAACGAGCTCGTTGGAGTATTCAACCTGGAATGTTGTGTCTGTGTACCAGCACATATATTCCCAAGCGGACTGGATATCATCCGCACCGGCCATCATAACGATAGCGCCTGTTCCGGAGATCGCTGTGTTGTCAATGGTGCCGTCCTCCTGCTCGAAGCCGGGGATAGGACCGAATTCCCAAAGACCTGCGATTTCAGTTGCGAAGATAATAATGTTATTATATGTAGTGTATCCGGAGATGAAGATCGGAAGCTCACCTGTTCTGAAACGGTTAGCCGCGTCGTAGTTAACGGGGAGAGAATACTGTGTGAACATATTACACATTGTCTCGAAGGATTCAAGAGCAAGGTTGGAGTCCAGGTTAATTCTCATACCGTCATCTGCCCACAGGTCGCCGCCCATCTGATACAGATACATCTGATAATCCTGTGAAAGACCGATCTCCATGTTGTTGAACTGGAGCACGGGGATCATCGCAAGGAGGTCGTCCCATGTCTTGGGAACTTCGAGACCAAGGTCTGCGAGGATGTCTGTACGGTAGAACATCATGGGCCATGTCTGGGAGTCAGGCAGACCGTATGTCTTTCCGTAAAGTGTCAGCGGGATCATCGCAGCGTCAGTGAAGCGCTCGGAGATCTCGTCGAAGTTGGAGAAGATCTCGCGCATTTCTGCGTTGTAAGCCTTTGTCTTTTCGCTGTCGCCTTCCTGATCAAGGTATCCCTCGGGGTTAACCGCAAGAACCGCAGAACGGATAGCGTAGTTAATTGGGTCAACGCCTGTACCCGGAAGGGCAACCTCAGGACCTACGCCCGCCAGAACTGAAGGCAAGAGCGCGCCGCCTGCAACGAGCTTAAGGGATGCGTTGATTCCTGTTTTGGGACCGAAGTCGTTATCCATAAGGTTACGGATGATCTGAGCCTGGTCACGACCGCCTGCAACCCAAACCTCAATGTTTCTGTCATTGGAGATCGCCTCATCACTACCTGCGCTCAGTGAGCTGTAGTCAGTGAAGAAGGATGCAAAGAACTGACTGATCTCATACCAGAGTGTCTGGAAGAAGTTAGCCTCAGCCTTGGGCTTTTCAGCGGAAGCGGGCTGAATATTGATCCAGTCAATTTCCAGGGGCTGGTTGTTTACTGTGTTGATCCATTCACCGAGAGTACCAACCTTTTCCTTAAGGGAGTTGATATTCTTGGCGATCTGGCTCTCGTCAGTACCCATGGTAATGAGCAGTCTCTGGATCTCATCAAGAGTAGCGGAGTTCTGAGTCTTGATGTTCGCCATGTTTTCTACATAATTTACAACCTCGCGAAGTGTCTGACCCTGAACGACCAGGTCACGAACAACGTCGGGAAGTACTCGGCCAAAGCCGTAGTCACGGTATGTGTCAGGGCTTGCACCTGTGAGCTTGAGGATCTCGAGGTAGTCCTGGTTGATCGCATCAAGAACGTCGGAAACCTGACTTACTACCACACCCATCTCACCGAGTGTTACCTCAAGTCTGATGGTGTGCTTGCCGGGCTCGAAGTAGAACTGGAATGTATCTGCGCCGTTGTTTGCTGCCAGAACCTGCCAGTCAGAGCCGTAGTTGAATTTAAGGTAGTTAGCTTCTTCGAAGGGAACCTCGCCGTCAATGTACAGTCTTCTGGAGGTGTACATACCGGAGAGCTCATTCTGTCTGAAGCGGAATACGATCTCGTAAAGACCTGCTGTCTCTACATCGAACTCGTATTCGATCCACTGACCTGCAGTTACCCACTTTTCACTACCGATGGTGTTCAGCTTGATCTGTGCCGCGTGCTGAGGCTCGGTAATGGAGGACTTACGGTCGTAGATAGGATATATTGTATAGTCGGAAGTCTTAGAGGGGGTTTCAGCGTTAAGGTGGATAACCTTATCAGTAGCCGCTTCACTCTTACCGCTTACATATTCCTCATAGGAAAGCTTGTCTTCGTAGGGGTAGATCGTAATATTGTCGATAACAACTTCCTCACGAACGGATTCAAGAGCGATGGTATTCTTACCTGCCTTGAAGTAAACCTCGAAGGGATTTGCATGGTATCCGTTGGAGTCCATAAGGTCGTATGTCTTCCACTCATGAACAACGTTTGTTACAGGGCGAAGCTCGTTGCCGTTGCCGTCCAGCTGGAATCGACCGTTATCGGCATAAACATTCACCCAAGACTTCTTCATAAGAAGGAAACGAGCCTCGGAAAAAGGAACGACACCGTTTACGTAAAGAGTGCGTTCGACAGAGTTTGTCTTATCGGAAACGGAGCAGTAATCAATGGAAAGAGCGTAGCGACCGTCTGCGGGTACTTCTACCTCCCATGTTACTCGTCCGTCGTCGCCGACCATCAGCTGCTCGCCGTCTCTGCCATTATAATCAGATACAACGGAAACCTCAACCGTGGTCTGATCCTTAATGTAGTCAACAGCGTCAATGACGATCGCTTTCTCACCGCGCGCTACGTCCTTATACGTTTCGTTATAGGAATCGTAAGGCTTGGTGTTGAGGGATTCGCTGATCTCCTGGAGCGTTGTCTTGCCTGTGGATGCGTCAGTCGTAGCCTCGGCCGCCGAAACGAACGTAGGCATAGCTGTCGCAAACATAAGCATTGACAATGCAAGGCAGATCAGTCTTTTGCTTGTGGTTTTTCTCATAAGAACCTTCCTCCTGCTGTTTTCAAAACCGCATCTGTCGTTCACAGGTACAGCCACCCCGATGGGGGAATTATGTGCTGAAAATGACCGCTTTACGCCGACAAAAAAAGCACATTATCCGAGGCGTTTTTAAGCCGTTTTTTGCGTCAAAAACCCTCGCGAGAGCGCAAAAAAAACACTCCCATCATTTTTTATGACATTATATTATCACAAAAGCCCTAAATTGTCAAGCGGAGCAGATGTTTCTTACATATATATGAACTGCACAAAAAGTTAATTTTTAGCTTTGATTTATGTTGTAAACAGGACGCATTTTTAGTCTCTGAAAAACACTACCCCTTGATGAGTCCCGGGCACATCTTGTGGGTAAGTATAATTTACTGTATTGGTGCATTTTTTATTGCAAATATCCTCATTTGGGTTGACTTATTATACAATAATTCTGCTGTTTGTGAATCCGCACTGCTTATGTAAATTATATTTACCGTTACAGTTGTAATTCAGGTCAGTGTTTGAGGTTTGCGTAAAGGTGCAAAATCAGCTCGTTTTGTGCAGATTATACAATTTTCTCTGTTCTTTTTCTACACATATACACAATGCACAAATTTGTGTGAATAGCCACGATTTTTGTGAATTCCTCGCATTTTAACGCCGTTTTCACATCATTTCTTCAAATTCCCACTAAACCGGCACTTTCCGACCGTCCTCCGCCACAGTCTGCGTATTTTCACAATATCTTCAAGATTTTGCAAAATCCTGTCAATTTTATGTTGACAAATGACACCCGTACAATATATAATATAGTCAAGTGAAATTTGGTATATTTACTCACAGTTTTAAGTAATTATTCAGAAATGAGGTAACAAGATATGTATTACATAGGCGTTGACCTTGGCGGAACCAACATTGCTATCGGTATCGTCAATGAACAGTATGAGATCGTTAAGAAAGGAAGCACACCCACAAAGCCCGATCGCGGAGCTGACGCTATTATTGAAGATATGGCAGCTCTCGCAAAGAAGCTGATCGCTGACATGGGCATCACTCTTGATGATATCGCTTGGGCAGGCGTTGCAACTCCCGGAACAGCAAACAGCGCAACCGGTATAGTTGAGTACGCGAACAACATTCCCTTCCTGAACTACCCTCTCGCAGACAAGCTGTCCGCACTTCTCGACGGCAAGACTGTTTATATTGAAAACGACGCTAACGCAGCTGCAAAGGCTGAGGCTATCGC
>JAGBGV010000385.1 GCA_017935805.1 Clostridia bacterium
CCCTCGCAGGAGTGCTGTATATCCTGGACGAGCCGTCCATCGGTCTCCATCAGCGTGACAACAGCAAGCTCATCGCAACGCTGAAAAGTCTCCGCGATCTGGGTAACTCCGTAATCGTGGTAGAGCATGACGAGGAAACCATGCAGGCAGCGGACTATATCATTGACATAGGTCCTTATGCGGGAATCCACGGTGGCGAGGTAGTGGCTTGCGGTACCCCTGAAGAGGTAGCGGCAAACGAAAGCTCCATTACGGGCGACTTCCTCTCGGGCAGACGGAAGATCGATGTTCCCCCGATCCGTCGGGCAGGAAACGGCGAAAAGCTGACCATCGTCGGTGCGAGAGAGAACAACCTCAAAAACATTAACGTGGATATCCCCCTCGGTTGCCTTGTTTGCGTAACAGGCGTGTCGGGATCGGGTAAGTCCTCGCTGATCAACTCCATTTTGTACCGCTCACTTGCATCTAAGCTCAACCGCGCAATCACCTTCCCCGGAGATCACGACAGAATAGACGGTGTGGAGCATCTTGACAAGATAATTGCCATTGACCAGTCCCCCATTGGACGCACACCGCGATCTAACCCCGCAACTTACACAGGTCTGTTCACGGACATCCGAAACCTGTTCGCCTCCACTCCCGGTGCAAAAATGCGCGGATACCAAAGCGGTCGCTTCTCCTTTAACGTAAAGGGCGGTCGTTGTGAGGCTTGCGAAGGTGACGGCGTAAAGAAGATCGAAATGCACTTTCTCCCGGACGTTTATGTGACCTGCGACGTATGCCACGGAAAGCGATACAACCGTGAAACACTTGAGGTAAAGTACAAGGACAAGAGCATCTCCGACGTGCTGGAAATGACAGTTGACGAGGGTGTTGACTTCTTCTGCGACATACCGCGTATTGCAAACCGTCTGAAGCTCCTTCAGAAAGTAGGACTCGGTTACATCAAGATCGGTCAGTCCTCCACTACCCTCTCGGGCGGTGAGGCACAGCGAGTGAAGCTGGCTACAGAGCTGTCAAAGCGCTCAACAGGCCGTACGCTGTACGTTCTTGACGAGCCCACCACCGGACTTCACTCAGCAGATGTGGAAAAGCTCATATCCATTCTGCAAACTCTTGTGGAGGGCGGCAACACCTGCGTGGTAATTGAGCACAACCTTGATGTGATAAAGTGTGCTGACCATATCATTGACATGGGTCCCGAGGGCGGAAACGGCGGCGGCACAGTCATCGCTGAAGGAACACCCGAGGAGGTAGCTGAAATTGAAGCATCCCACACAGGAAGATACCTGAGAGAGAAAATAAGAAATAATAAATAAAAGAGAACAAAGAAAAAATACCGGATGAAAAGTCATTCGGTATTTTCTTTATTTATCCCACTTCAAATAGTGATGTGGTAGGTGTCGGTACTCCGTTTATACCAATGTAAACTGCAGAGGCGGGGCGCATTTCCCCGTTCGCGCAAACATAAACATTGCAGAGTGCCGCACTTTGACACTCTCCTACGCACCAATCCGAAGCATAAGATCCATTCGTAGCACGGACCCGGTATATCACAGTCACCACATCCTCGGGAAGGGTGTCTGTGTATTCATTATCCTGTCCGCGATAGATCTGCTCAAAATCGCCGTCGTTTACAGATCGCTGCAGCTCATAGTACACCCTGAGGTGCTTGCTGTCGTAAAGTCGTGACCAGTAAATCTCGCCGCTGCCTCCCGCTTTAATGGAGTCACAAGTCAAATTGTGGGGAGCATAGGGGGATGAGCTGCCAACCACCAAAAACTCAGGAGATGTGTGCTTGTAAACACCCACATATCCGTCAACGCCGTCCTTGTACGCGCCGAAATACAGATCAAACCGGCACTTATCCCAGTAGTCCTCGCTTGAGTCAAGCTGATCCGCGTAAACTCCGCTTGTATCACAGTTGAATGATTGGCTTCCGCTGTACCACGCCTGACGCTTCTCGCTCCAAATGTGAGTCACTATCCCGATAAGCCCTACCGTGTGGCCGCTTATAGGCTCACAGGTGTAGGTTATCTTGTATTTGTCATAGTGTCGGAAACCCGTAAAGGATACACCGGCAAAGGGAGTAGGATCATACAGTCCACCTGCCCAGGTGTAATTGTAAACCTGCCCATCTGCGTCTGTAATTGAGAGAGATTTCACTTCACCGCTGTATGGGAAGGTAACTGTTCTTTCTCTGAATGGGTATGAGGACATATCCGCTTCCAGCCCGTTATAGGTAACGTACAGCTCCATGTCCTCAGGCTCAAGGGTTGTATATTTTTCCGGACCTACGGTTACATAAAGGAGCTCCCCGTCAGTTTCAATGTAAATGTGCGACAGCCGCCCGTCAAAACGGCAGACAAAAGTATTAGTATATAAAAGCTTCATGGGCACACCGCCTTATCAGGACAGCAGAATGAACAGATCCCCGTCAACCATGGTATCGGGCAGAGTTGTTCCGTAAGCGATATTTCGTACAACCGACATACCGCTGCCGTCAGACTTGGCACGGAGATCCCCGGTCATAGTACCGCCGATTCTCTTCAGATAATCCTCCGGCGGCAGTCCTCCGAGCATATTTGCATTCTGTGCCGCGTCAACTGTTGCGAGTGCATCCACCACACTTGTAACGTAACCGCACAGATCAGGATCCCCTCGCTTGTCGGATATCATATTTGCAGTAAGTGCCTCAGCAGTAGACGGTACTGTCACAACCGCAAGCACAAGGTCTTTTGTGTATTCAGAGTTTTCGGGAGCATAGTCCGCGTCGGATACGGCAAGTAAGCTGAACTCTCCCTCCATGGTGTCAAGTCGGAGCACCACTGTGTATATCTCGCCTGCTGTAAGTGTGAAAGTTGTGTCAGCCTTCTGCCACGCCATATATCCGCGGATCCATGCGATACCCGAGGACATCTTCAGATTCAAGCCGCCGCCTGCTGACGGAATGAAGCTGTCACCACCCCAAACGCCGTCCTTGTAAAAGCAAGAGATCATCTTCGCAAAAAATGACGAGTCAACCGCCTTGTTACCTCTCGGATAGCCGTCCGCTGTTTCTACGATCTCGGTAGAATCAAACATTCCGCCGCTGACCGTTTTCTTAATTTCAGCCATTGTTTCCTCCTGTTATTGTTAGTTTATAATTGACTTTTCAGTCTGTCAATGTATCTTATTTCCTCACCGAACAGGGGGAACACCGTCTTGACTCCGTTTTCACACACGGTATCGACCCCGGTCAGCCTCATGTCAAATGACATTCCCAGAGCCTCATCAGCCACGTCGCAGATGTCTCCGAGAAAGTAGTCCACACCGTATCTCGGGAGCGCATCACCATCACATTCCGCACTTAAGGAGAGCCCTGCATTAAAATTCCGGAGCACAGATTCACCTCTGCATACAAGTGCTTCCTTGTACAGCTCTGCTGTGGCAAACGAACCGGCGGCAATGTCCCCCGCGTGGTAGTACATCTCACGAATATGTCCGCCGTCGCTCTTGTCGACAGTCACAACGGTGCCGTCCTTCCCCTCGACAAAGATATAATTCTTCATTCTGCTGCTGTCAGACTCAAGCCTGATAGAGCTGATGTTGCCAAATGATGAAGAGAATATCGCAGGCTGGATCCCCTCCTCTCTCGGTCCGTCCACTGTTCTGTTCTTACCATTAATTACACGAAACACAGGCTCACGGCTTTCAGGATCAAGTTTTACTGAAAACGATGCGCCGAAAGGCTTCAGAACAGAGTACAGCCAGTCGGAAATGCAGTTGTACTCATAGGCAAGAGATGCGTATCCGCTGACGCTGTCGCTTGTTCCCATCGTAATACCGCAGTCGCGAAGATTGTCTGTGACTACGAATTCCGTGATGCTTGCCACGTCACCGGTAAATACCCCCTTGCCCCTTATCACCCGGTCGGAAAGCAGTGATTCAAGCAGCCTGCCGCCCATCTCGCAGTCCACATCATCGTCAGCTATTATGTAATCTATCCTGCCGCACTTTATCTCACCCTCAGCGGGAGATGTGGAAACGTATGTCGCATTCATCACACGGTTAAGGACTTCACGGGGGAAATGCAAAGTGAATGTGCCGATCTCGAAATACCGCTCGCACCAGACAATGGAGGTGAACGTGTCAATAGGTCCATCGATTATGGAAAAATTATCATCCAAAAAATACAGATCCATATGCCACCTCACACACCGAAGTAAAGGGGAGCGTATTCAACCCGCGCATCAATGTACTCGCCGCCGCTTTCGGCAGTAATGTTGACCACCGATTCCCCTGACGGCAGAGTGAAGAATGTGCTGTTGCGGTCGAAAATGAAGCAACGCTCACCGTTAAGGTATATATTCTTCATAGCAGGTCTGGTGTCGATAGCCAGAACGTCGCCGTCTTCAAGGATAAATGGACAACGGATAAACTTTTCCCCAAGGCTCACAGTTGGAGACACTACCTGCCCGCCGTTGGCAACGATTATTGCAGCAATACCGCATTCCGTGTCACCGCTGTTATCGAGAGTGGCATGATCGGTCTTGCCGTAGAGCCCTGTGGTAACGCCTCCTTCGGCAGTAAAGTTCATTGGGAATGTGAGAAGCGGCATAGCACAGTAATACTCAGCACGCTTCTTTGAGATATCGCTGAAGAACACAGCAGGAGCAATAAAATGCAGCGTCATGATAACGTGATCTCCAAGTGTAGCCCTCTCAAATGTCGGTGTTCCGCACGGGATGACCGATATTTTTCTGTGAACTCCGAAAAGCGTCACGTCAAGCTCACCCTCCTTTTGGGGATCAAGCATTGACATGATCTCCCGTCGCAACCCGTTGCTGCACAGGCGGTCGATCTCCGCAGTGATTGACAATTCTCGCTCCGCAAGTCTTCTCGTTGAGGCATATCCCCCGAAAAGTGATGCATACGGCGTGATCTTTACTTCAAACCCCGTTGAGTCAAAGCCGGAAAGACCGCCGGCAAGCAGCTTGACCGGACTGTCAGGGGATATCTCAAAGGACTTGCCCCCACAGGAGTAAATTATCTTGTATGTGTCTGTCATTACCTGAATAACGCCTCACTTTCACGTCTTTTTCGCTTCGCATCACGGTAGTAGGATACCTCGTTGCGGGTATATTCTCGTTTGCTTTTCTTCTCTGCCTGCTTTTCACCGTAATACTTGTTCTTCTTGTTCTCGCCGGTGCTCATATATGCGCCACCAATTCCTCTCTGATGCGGGAGAATTCATCGATCTGCCCGCAAAGGAATCCAATGAAGCTGATATAAGCGGATATATGCTCTTCCGCGCTGTCTGACATACCGCAAATGGCACATCCTTCGCCGCTTCCGAACACCTTGTCGAAAAATCCGCTGATCACGCGGCAAATACGGGGTCTCTCGGTCTCGTCCCCCTCGAGTTCATGTCTCAGGTCACGCAGTCCGTTGCCAACGGTGACGCAACAGCTGTCGGACGTTATATCAAAGGGGTATTCCCGCCCCCTGTATTCCCATATCTTGTTCATTTCCCTAACCCTCCTGTTCTATATATTCATTGAGTCGGCAACAAAGGTTTTCGTTGATGCCACAAATCTTCCCGCTTCCCTCTTGCCACGGGCTAACAGCTTACCTGTGTGGCAGAGGCAGCCGTTGTTTTTCGACTGTCCTGCAGGTACAACGGAGTATGACCGTTTGTATGCACTGTACGCACCCGGCGTGTCGCTCTCGCAATTGTACAGTACCGTGACCACATCCACCGCGGCACCCTCTCCCACAGCCTCGCTTATAGAGATCTTCCACAGCATTTCAGCCCCGGGGGAGGACGAGCGAATATCCGCCTCATAGCTTATCTCAGGAGAATATCCGCACACGTCAGCCTCAGTCACGTTTTCGTGAAAATACCGTCTCTCGTAAATATTCGGCTGCAGATCCTCGTCAAATCGGAAGAATCCCTCACCGACATCGCACCATCCGTCAGCTGTACCTATGTAATATCGGCGCACAGAGGCAGTACCGGCAGTCACTTGAGCATATTCCAGCAAATACTCCGCCCTGTACTCCGCCTCTCCGTTTTTCTGAACGTTTACCTGACGTGCACCTTTCACGGGAACTACATACCCTGCCGCCCCGCCTAATGTGACAGTACGGGCTCTGAGGTATCCGTCTGCCATTGAGAGAAGAACCAAGGCATCGGCACGGTCACTTGAGGTATCGCCGCATCTCACAGCCACCTCAAATCCGACAGAGGCATCGGTAAATTCGTCTCCGTCAGAGATCTCCCCTGTCAGAAACACCGCACCGCAACCCTCTCGCCACACCTCGGGCATGAAGGTCATCTCTCCCATCTCCCCAAGGATATCGCAAATTATCTGCGGTATTGTTTTGTTATTCATAAGTCTACCGCCTTTCCGTTACATGAGAGAGAGGCGCACATGGCACAGACCCTCTCCGCCGTCAGTGAAGTATTCCGCCTCAGTCACACGCAAGGATCGCCGGCCAATGACGCAAATATCTCCTCTCGAGCATCTCGGCAAGGGTACGTCCGCACCAATCTCGTCGCGGCATTGGCTGACTGCAGGGAAAA
>JAGBGV010000386.1 GCA_017935805.1 Clostridia bacterium
AAAAAACAGGCTTTTACACCTGTTTTGTGAGTACCTCAAGATTTGTACCGTAGAAGATATCTTCACGCCCCCCAAGATGCTTGCAGAACTCCTCAAACCGCGCCCATCTCTCGGGAAAAATGTCAAATTCATATGCGTGACCGTAGATGAAGAACACCTGTGGCGTCTCAGCTTTCATTTCCACGAATTTCTCGCCCATTTTCAGCATCTCATCCCAGCAGAAGTGATGGTATATCGTGCTGCTGTACTTGTAAAGATCAGTCCACGGCTCAAAGCTACCCGTCCAGTCCCCTGTGCGAGCGTATTTTATGGGAGTGTTATTTTTGATAAGTCCCGCAACCCGGTCATCGTAATTTACGCCTCCACCGGGGTATGCAAGTCCAAGCACCTCATACCCTACAAGCTCCGACAGCTTTTGTCTGTCCTCTTCCACCTGACGGATGACCTCTGCATCATCAAGCTCGGGAAGAAAAGGATGAGTCAATGTATGCGCCGCAACCTCGTGCCCCTCGTAGATGTATCTGACGTCCTTCGCTTTGTTTTTGGTGTGATCGATCTTCACCCCGTCGCGGACAAGGGAATTCGGCTGGCCAAGCAGCTCGGAATTCAGGTTGAACGTCGCCTTCAGCCCGTATTTATTGAATATTTCGATAAGTCGCTTGTCCTGTGTCACCCCGTCGTCGTAGCTGAAGGTGATAGCTTTCATTTTTTCGTTGAACATTGGTTATCTCCTTGGGTGTTTTTTCCATTTTATCACAATCGGCGCAGGTTTTCAAGGTTTGGTATGTATTAATTCAGCACATCGCACGGGCTGGCGGCTGGGAGATATCGAACTGCGTTCCGCTTCAAACAACCTCAAACTACACCCAATTTCTGCCGCTTCACTATATTATTTCGGATAACCGTAGGGTACGGCGTCCTCGACGCACCGTCGGACAGACTCAAACTGCACTTTTCTTTTTTATCTTCAACTGAACTTGTTTGTTCACCTAAAGTCACCGCTATCGCGGAGATGATAAGAGGTGTAGACGTTGACACCTCTTATCGATCACCCAACGCCAAGGGAAGAAGGCTTACGCCATTCTCCCCTTTGGAAACCTCACTTGTTTCCCGTGTAGCTAACCCATTTAGTCAACCACACCTATCTAATCCCCCCCCTTGTCGACACACCAATTCCTCCTAAACTTGGACTCATTAGTATAGTTCGATTTATGATTCCTTTAAGTGGTATGTTTGCGAACAGGGTTTAGCTGAAGTTGGCACAAAGGTGGTAATCCAAAAGGGGGAAACAGCGAAATGGAGATTGACGAGTCAATCGGAATGAGCTCTTTCCCCCTGTGGTGGCTGGTGATTCCTAAGAGGCGTAGCTATTGACGCCTCTTAGGTGCCCCACGCACAGTGGAGAAATAAGACGAACAAACAAGTTCAGTTGATGTTAAAAGAGAAAAGCGCAGTTTGAGGTTGTTCAAAAAAGCAAACAAAAAAGCGGAGGTATTTCACTCCGCTTCAGATTCACTTACGCTTCAACAACCTCAGCCTCGGGAGCGTTCTTCTTAACGCTTTCGATACCGTTGAGGCAGCTTGCTTTAGCCTTGTAGCCTTCGCTCTGTGCGATTACTTCACCGTTTCTTGCCTTCAGTCTGAATCTGAATTCGCCGGCCTTGTCGGTGTAAACTTCGTACTTGGGATGCTTCTTTTCTTCGATGGGTTCAACAGTCTGGTCTTCTACGTCAACAGCTGCATTAGCGCGAACGCTCTCGATGCCCTTGAGGCAAGCTGCTTCAGTTGTGTAAACTTCGGATGTTGCGATTGTTTCGCCGTTGCCTGCCTTCAGGTCAAACTTGAAACCGGTTTCTGTCTGCTTAACTACGAATTTTCCCATGGTATCCTCCAAAAATATAAAATTTAGAATTGATCCTGCTATATTATACCATACGCCACGCGCAATTGCAAGATATTTTTCGACAATCACTCACCGGTCACGTCGTCCGTGTAGATTCCGTCGATTCCCATCTCGAAATACTTCGCCTGCTCATCCGCTCCGTTTACCGTATGGATGAACAGCGGTACACCGATCGACAGCATACCGTCGAGATAACCTGCTGCATCGTCGATCAGCGTGTAGTCGAAGGCATAGCCAACAAGCGGGTGAGACTCCTCAAACTCGTCAAGATGCCGCCAATCAGTCTTTGATGCCCAGTCAAGGCGGTACAGCGTGTAGATAATATAATCAAACCCAAGCCCTCTCGCCATATCGTACTCTTCCTCCGAGTATATCTGCACGATAAAGCGATCCTTCAGCTCAGGGTAATCCTCCGCAATCTTCGAGAGCCCCCGCGAGTTGTCATCCTTGATGTCCGTGATGATGTATGAGTCCTCATTTTCCCGCAGCCAGTCTGCCACATCCCCGATCCATATAGGAGTGTAGTTGCGGTATATCTTCGCGTCAAGGAATTCCTCCAGCGTCAGCGCTTCGTAATCTGTGATCTCGTCCGCGTACTGCTTGTACCAGTCGTGGAGGCACACAAGCTCACCGTCGGAGGTAAAGTTGAAGTCCAACTCCACAAATCTCTGCCCTGCCGCCGCACACTGAAGAAGTCCTTCAAGAGAGTTTGATCCGTCATAGGTCCGCTCGTTGCCGTAGAGATCTACCCCGTCAAGTCTGCCCGCCGCGTGAATAATATACTTTATCTCTCCGCGAAGCTCGGCCAGCCCCTCAGGCTCGTTCCGCTTGTCGAGATTGCATGAGCACAGCAGCCCTGCGCACACGGCAAGGATCATCACAAGTGATAACAACCGTAATTTCATATAACACCTCTAAATAACAAGGCGGGATAACCGAAGTCCCCGCCATTGTAATTATTAAGTTAACTTACGCTTCAGCTTCGTCAGCAGCTGCTTCTTCAACTACTTCTTCAGCAGGCTCCATGAGAGCGCGGATGGAGAGGCTAACCTTGTGGTTATCGTTGTCGATAGCAGTGATCTTAGCGTTAACGATCTGACCAACCTCGAGAACCTCGTCGGGCTTTGCGATCTTGTGGTCAGTGATCTGGCTGATGTGGATAAGACCGTCGCAGCCGGGAACGATCTCAGCGAATGCGCCGAAAGGCATAAGGCTTACGATCTTAACTTCAGCTGTGTCACCTTCAGCATACTTTGTTGTGAAGATTGTCCAGGGGTTCATATCGTCAGTCTTGTAGCCAAGAGAGATTCTTCCCTTTTCACGGTCGAACGCCTTGATGAATACATGGATCTTGTCGCCAACAGCAACAACTTCCTTCGGATGACGGATTCTCTTCCAGGACAGCTCGGAGGTATGTACCATACCGTCTACGCCGCCGAGGTCAACGAATGCACCGAAATCTGTGAGGCTCTTAACTTCGCCGTCGAATTCCATACCTTCAGCGATGTTGTTCCAGAATTCCTCTTCCTTAGCCTTTCTTTCTTCACGAAGTACGGCACGGATGGAAGCATAAGCTCTCTTGCGATCAGCCTTGATCTCAATGATCTTAACCTTCTGTGTGGTGCCCATGAGCTCGTGAAGGTCACCGCTCTTCGGAACACCTGTAAGGGATGCGGGGATGAATACGCGAACAGAGAAGAGAGAGATGATAACGCCGCCGTTAACAACTTCAACGATCTTACCCTCAAGTGTTTCTCCGCTGTCTGCTGCAGCAACGATCTTTTCCCAGTTTGCTTCGGAATCAACTCTTGTCTTGTCAAGAGTAGCGATACCGTCGATGTCGCTTACCTTTACTACCTTCGCCTTGATAACATCTCCAACCTTGTAAAGCTGATCCAGCTTTGCCTGGGGGTCGTCGGTAGCCTTGTCGTGTACGATAACGCCGGTGGTCTTTGCACCGAGGTCAAGGTGGATCTCATTCTGTGAGATGGACGTAATAACGCCTTCGACGATTTCTCCTGTATTTAAAGTTTTGAAAGATGACTCGAGAAGTTCAGCAAAGTTTTCATTTTGCTCGTTCATGGTTTTATATACCTCCTGTATTAAACTGAACGGTGTTGATGCACCGGCAGTAATTGACATATTAATATTGTCATGCTCTATTGTCGGACATTCCGAGGTGTCGGAAATGAAGTAGACCTGCCTGCAATACTGTCGGGAAATATCGCACAGTTTGCGAGAATTTGAGCTGTCGCGGCTGCCTATGACTATCATCACATCAGACTCCTGCGCCAGCTTTGCGGCCTCATCCTGCCTTAATTGAGTCACATTACATATTGTATCAAAAATTAATGCGTTTGTATATACCTTTTTGATAAATTTAATACTTTTTTGCCATTCAGACAAATTTTGTGTGGTTTGAGCCGCAATGCTTATGCATTTTTCACAATTACCGGTGTTCTTGTTTTCCTCGATCCACCGACTAACCTCTTCGGAATCGGCAAGAACCACCCCTTCTCCTACCGTGCAGCTCATAATTCCCTCAACTTCGGGGTGACTTTTGCTTCCGAGGAGGAGAAAAACCTTGCCTTCCCCCGAGTTTTCCTGTGCGATCGTGCGAACCTTGCGTACATAAGGGCAGGTGCAGTCCAGCAGCTTGAAATCGGGATTGCGATCGTCACAGGCCTCAAGGGCTTCAACAACGGATTTCAGCTCCCCATGTGCACGGATGACAACGGTTATGGCTTCACCACGGTCCGCCGCCTCAATTATCCCGGGAACATCATCACGGCTAATTTCAAGGACACCGAGGGATTTTATATGTTCAACATAGTGATCGTTATGGATTATTCTGCCGAGGGTGCAGATCTTTCGGGAGAGGCCGTACTGTTCGATCTCCCTCTCAAGCTCCCCTGTGGCACGTTTTACACCGAAGCAGAAGCCTGCGTGCTGGGCTATACGGATACTCATGCTCCCTCACCGCCATCCTGTGCGGCCTTGTGAGGCACGGGATCGGGTAAAAACGGGTCATTCTCCCATGTGTCCGCCTTGCCGTATTTCAGCTCGCAAACACAGCGGAAGATCTTCTTTGAGGCGTTCATGTACTAAACCTTGCCGCCGCTTACATATCCCAACTCATCAAAAGTGATAGGCTCGCCGAAGAAGACCGTGTTC
>JAGBGV010000387.1 GCA_017935805.1 Clostridia bacterium
CGTCTGAGCATATATGTAATATGCCTGTCATCGGGAGAAGGCGTAAGCGGTTCGTGCTTATGATTATGCATAAGGAGTACGGTCTTTGCACCAAGCTTTGCACCGCACTCGGTAATAAACCCCGGAAGATCATCCGTCATTTCACATTTCCCTCTGTACAGACGGTCTTCCTTTATTATTCTTCCCTCTTCGTCAATATACGCCACACTTGCACTGTCTGCGGGAGCAATACTCATTCTGAGCATTGCGTACATTCCTGCTGCCGCGGTCGTGTCGATAACGACACCTGAAAATATCTCGGCACTCAGTCTATCGTATACCTCACCGAAAAAGCCTATCTGCTCCGCAGCAGTATCTCCTATCCCCGAAACACCGCAAAGCTCGTCCCTTCCGGCGCTGAGCACATCATGAATACTTCCGAATTTATCAAGAAGCTCGTGTGAAATGTCGTTGGTATTGCGCCTGGGGATCACGGAAAACAAAAGCATCTCAAGAACCTCGTGATCTTCAAAATCCACAAGTCCGTTTTTTGAAAACCGCTGTCTCATTCTTTTTCTGTGATCGTTGTGAAGGCCTGAATTACTCATTAAAGATTCTCCTTTACAAGTTAGTATTAGTATATCATAACACACACAAACTTGCAATGCTGAACGGAAGATTTATGTTGCAATTCGTGTCTGTTTTTGATATAATATATCATATATTATTAATATTATATCATATTGGAGTCAGAAAATGAAGCTTGTAAAAAGAATTCTTCTTTTACTCATCATAGCTGCCCTCACCGTGGTGCCGATGATACCTGTTTCCGGTGCAGCATTTACCGGAGATGACAAGATCATCGTAGTTCTTGATCCCGGTCACGGTGGACATGATCCCGGTGCTGTAGGAATACAGACCGAAGCATATTACAATCTCACAGTAGCTCACATCATCAGAGAAAAGCTTGAGAAAAACGGTAACTTTGTAGTACACATGACACGTTCTACCGCAGACAAATTTCTTACTCTGGCGGAAAGACTTTATTTTGCCGATTCTGTAAACGCCGATATCGCAATAAGCGTTCACTTCAATTCTTGCACTGTCGATACAATAAGCGGTGTTGAGGTGTACGGTTCGGTTCTCGATAAATTCTACCCGGAAGAGCTTGCTCAAAAGATCGTAACAGGCGTGGCAAATGCATCGGGACTTCCAAACAGAGGTACCTTCCGAAAGTACGACTACGGCACCGTTCCCTATTACTGGAGCGAAGAATACCAGTGGGATATCCCCGGTGATTCAAGCGTCGGAGGTCTTTCCGATTACTACGGTGTCATCACCTGGGGTGCAAAATTCGGAATTCCTTGTCTGATCGTTGAACATGCTTACCTATCTCACCCTACCGACAAAACTTTGATCGAAAACCATGATGTTCTTGTTGCTATGGGTGAGGCTCATGCCGATGCAATCATTGACTATTACACAAATCACACACACAAATACGGAAAGACAGTGGTTGATGCACCGGTCACATGCTTCTCCGCAGGAAAAAAATCCGTGCACTGTACCGTGTGCGGACACAGAAAGAATGTAACTTCCGTCGCAGCAGCACCTGATCCCGATAAACACATTTGGCTTGTGGACGGCACCGAAACTCCCGCAACCTGCGAGAGTGACGGATATGCAAAGTATTACTGCCGATACACTCATAATCTTAACGACAAGGGATGTACGCAGTTCGATGTTCATTATACCGAAAAAACAACAAAAGCATACGGACATGACTATGAGGTAACGTATCATCGTGACGTCACTCACACCGAGGACGGTATCACCACATATACATGCTCAAGATGCTCCGATTCGTACAGTGATACTGTCACCGCCGAAGGACACAGCTATTCTCTCACGGATCATGCTGATCCTACCTGTACCGAAAACGGACATGATACCTATACCTGCAATGCTTGCAATGAATCATATTCAGACATAATACCCATGACAGGTCACTCATTCAATACTACCTCCCGCACTGATCCCACGTGCGAAGAGGACGGTTCTGAGCATCATGTATGCAGTACCTGTAAATTTGAGGAGGATGTGACCATCCCTGCCATCGGGCATGATTTTAAGATATACTCCGATATTCAGCCCAACTGCACCGAAGAGGGACTCCGTACATTAGAATGCAGTATCTGCAAGTACAAAAAGGATGAACCAAAGGAAAAATCCGATCATTCTTTTTCGATAGTTTCCGAGCTTGCCCCGACCTGCGACACCAAGGGTGAAACTCACAAGAACTGTATCGTATGCGGTGTTGAAGAAACCGTTATCTCAGAGCCGCTTGGTCACACTTACGAAATACTGAGTGAAACTTCTCCAACTTGTGATACAGAAGGTTCAGTTTCAAAAAAGTGTACAGTCTGTGGTATATTTATAACCGAGAAAGTTCCCGCAACAGGTCACACATATGATGAAGGAACAGTAATAAAAGCTCCCGGACTGTTTTTTGCAGGCTCCGCCGAATACAAATGCCTGACCGATCCATCTCATACCAAAACAGAAGCACTTACACGGCTGACACTCTCGCAGTACATAGAACAAAGCACCGCAGGATTCATTCTGCTTTGTGTGATCGCCGTTATTATTTTGGGCGGCATTGCTGTTTTTGTAATCATGTTGATCAAGGCAAAGAAAAAATCACATTCTCACAGAAAGCACAGCAAGCAACCACCGATAATCAAAATCACATCCGATACTCAATCGAAATCCGAAGAAACAGAAGGATCTTCTATTGAAAAATAAAGCATTATATGCAACAAATGGGGACGTGCATCATGAAAATTACATTTATGGGTGCCGGAAGCACCGTATTTGCA
>JAGBGV010000388.1 GCA_017935805.1 Clostridia bacterium
CAACTCCCGATATGGAAGAGCGCGCCGGAATACCCCATCATCTGATGGACGTGGTAGACCCGGAATATGATTTCTCAGCCATGGAGTACGCCAAGCTTGCTTCGGAGGCTATCGCTGATGTTGCATCCCGCGGTAAGATTCCGATTCTCTGCGGCGGTACCGGAATGTATCACGATTCGCTAATGAAAATATCATCGTTTTCAGAAGGTGAGGCAGATGAAGCACTGCGTGATGAGCTGTATAAATACGCACAGGACAACGGAAATGAAGCGCTTCACGAAATGCTCGCGGAGTTTGATCCGGAAGCTGCGGCAAATATTCACCCGAACAATGTAAAAAGGGTTATCCGAGCAATCGAGATATACAAGACAACAGGTAAGACAAAAACCGAAACTGACCGTGAGCAGATTTCCGGTGAGATACCGTATGACAACACCGCGTTTATCTTAGACTTTGCTGACCGCGACCTCTTGTACTCACGGATAGAGAAGCGTGTGGAGATAATGATTGATATGGGGCTTGAGAGGGACGTGCGTGATATTCTTTGCTCCGGCAGGGAAATAAGCCGTACTGCGTCACAGGCGATAGGATACAAAGAGTTTCTGCCATACTTCAATGGAGAAAAAACACTCGACGAGGTGGCGGCGGATATCAAGCTGGCAACACGTCACTACGCAAAGCGTCAGATGATCTGGTTCAGACGATATAAGGATGCGGTCAGACTTGTTCCCGATGAAAACGGAGCTGTTAAAACCGCCGCCCAACTTGCCGACGAGGCAATACTATATATAGTATTGAATAAATGATCTGTGCGGATATATTGTGTTTGTGCAATGTATCCGCATTATTTTGTTGAATTATTGACGTTTTTGTTATTCTGTATCATTTGTTTGGTTATTATGGAGAAATACAGTATAAAAATTCGTGACTTTCGACGAATAACTTGCAGTTGACAACAAACACAATATATGGTACAATACTTACGCACGAAACACAATATATAGTAATTTAGAGTAGATTTGGAGGGGTCGAACAACATGAAGATGAAAATTATTAAGAGAAACGGTTCAGAAGCTGAATTTGACAGCGCCAAAATTCTGAACGCTATTACCAAAGCAAATATAAATGTTGAAGAAAAATTCCGCATGACTGACTTGCAGATCGAGCGCATCACCGAGAGAGTTGTGCTCGCTTGCGAACAGCTGGGCAGATCCCCTTCCGTTGAGGAGGTACAGGACCTTGTTGAGCGTCAGATCATGGCACACGGAGCGTTCGAGGTGGCTAAGGCTTATATCACTTATCGTTATACCCGAACCCTTATCCGTCAGTCAAACACAACTGATGATAAGATACTGTCTTTGATCGAGTGTAATAACGAGGAAGCAAAGCAGGAGAACTCCAACAAGAACCCAATTATCAACTCCACACAGCGTGACTATATGGCCGGTGAAGTCTCCCGTGACATTACAAACCGTATTCTGTTGCCGCAGGATATTGTTGAGGCTCATAACGAAGGTCTGATTCACTTCCATGACTCCGACTATTTCGCACAGCATATGCATAACTGTGACCTTGTAAACCTTGGCGATATGCTTCAGAACGGTACAGTAATTACAGGCACACTTATCGAGAGACCCCATAGCTTCTCGACCGCTTGTAATATTGCTACACAGATCATTGCGCAGGTTGCATCTAATCAGTACGGCGGACAGTCTATATCTCTTACACACCTCGCACCTTTCGTTCAGGTGAGCCGTGAGAGAATATATAAGAATGTTGTTGAAGAAAACCGTTTGCTTGAACGTGAAATGACTGAAGAAGAGATCAGCCGCATTGTTGAACGCAGACTTCGTGAAGAGGTCCGCCGAGGTGTTCAGACTATCCAGTATCAGGTAGTGACTCTCCTTACCACAAACGGTCAGGCTCCCTTTGTAACAGTATTTATGTACCTTGGCGAAGCTGAAGACGAAGCGCAGCGCCGTGACCTTGCAATTATTATTGAAGAGGTTCTTCTTCAGAGAATTCAGGGCGTCAAGAATGAAAAGGGTGTATGGGTAACTCCCGCATTCCCGAAGCTTATCTACGTTCTTGAAGAAGACAATATTCACGAAGATTCCAAGTATTGGTATCTTACAGAGCTTGCTGCAAAGTGCACAGCTAAGCGCATGGTGCCTGACTACATCTCCGAGAAGAAGATGCTTGAGCTTAAGGTCGACAAAAACGGCGAAGGCCATTGCTATACTTGCATGGGTTGCCGCAGCTTCCTTACACCATATGTTGATCCTGAAACGAACGAGCCCAAGTATTACGGCAGATTTAACCAGGGCGTTGTTACAATCAACCTTCCCGATATTGCTCTTTCCTCCGGTGGAAACCGCGAAAAGTTCTGGCAGGTATTTGATGAGAGACTTGAGCTTTGCTACCGTGCTCTTCTTTGCCGCCACGAAAGACTCAAGGGTACACTTTCCGATGCCGCGCCTATTCTGTGGCAGTACGGCGCATGTGCAAGGCTTGAAAAGGGAGAACCCATCGACAAACTGCTCTACGGCGGATATTCCACAATATCCCTCGGATATGCAGGTCTTTACGAGTGCGTAAAATACATGACAGGCAAGAGTCATACAGATCCCGAGGCAACACCCTTTGCTCTTGAAGTTATGGACTACCTTAATGCTGCTTGCCGCAAGTGGAAAGCAAAGCACAATATTGACTTCAGCCTTTACGGAACTCCCCTTGAATCAACAACATATAAGTTTGCAAAGTGCCTGCAGAAGAGATTCGGCATAGTTCCCGGCGTTACTGACAAGAGTTACATTACAAACAGCTATCATGTTCATGTAACAGAGGATATCAACGCATTCGATAAGCTTGCATTTGAAGCACAGTTCCAGCATCTCTCTCCCGGCGGCGCAATCTCTTATGTTGAGGTTCCCAATATGCAGAACAATATTCCCGCTGTTCTCGAAGTAATGAAGTTCATTTATGACAACATTATTTACGCGGAGCTTAACACAAAGAGCGACTACTGCCAGGAATGCGGATATGACGGAGAGATCCAGATCGTTGATGACGGTGGAAAGCTTGTTTGGGAATGCCCGAACTGCCACAACCGTGATCAGGATAAGATGAATGTTGCTCGCCGTACCTGCGGATATATCGGCACACAGTATTGGAACCAGGGAAGAACTCAGGAGATCAAGGAAAGAGTTCTCCACCTGTAATCGCGATCGGAGATAAGCATGTACTACGGAGATATCAAGGACTGCGACATAGCCAACGGACCCGGTGTCAGAGTAACGCTGTTTGTGTCGGGATGCACCAATCATTGTGAGAATTGCTTCCAGCCGCAGACATGGGATTTCTGCTACGGGCAGCCGTTCACCAAAGACACCGAAGACAAAATTCTCTTGATGCTCAATCGTCCATACATCAAGGGCCTTACGCTGCTTGGCGGTGAGCCGTTTGAGCCGAAAAACCAAGTGGATCTGCTTCCCTTTGTAAAAAGAGTCAGAGAGACATATCGAGATAAGACGATCTGGGCTTTCTCCGGCTTTACTTACGAGGAGCTGAACGATAAGAACGC
>JAGBGV010000389.1 GCA_017935805.1 Clostridia bacterium
GAACCACGGATGTCATCTCAACTGCGGTGACGTATACTACCACCTTATGGAAGCTTACGAAGCGGACCTTATTACTGAAGAGCAGCTAACCGAGGCGGCGGTGAGAGTTATGTCCATCCGCGTTCAGCTCGGAGAATTTGAAGAAGAGCGTCCTTACACCGATATTCCCTTCTCCAAGGTGGAATGTGATGAACACAGAGAGCTTAACCTGCAGGCATCAAGAGAGTGCATGGTACTGCTCAAAAATGAGGGTATTCTTCCTCTTGACGTCGGCGCAAAGCAGAAGATCGCAGTGATCGGACCGAATGCCATGTCCGAGGTGGCTCTTGAGGGCAACTACAACGGTATGTCGGGCGAATACATCACGGTTGCCGAGGGTATGCGCCAGGTGTTCGGCAGAGAAAACGTTCGCGTGGCAAAGGGCTCCAACATTTGGGTGCGCAAGTGGAACGACTGCATGGGCTTCTCCAATATGATCAACGAGGGTGTGGCGTTTGCGTCTGAATCTGACGTTACTGTCCTTGTACTCGGTCTTGACTGCCACATTGAGGGCGAAGAAAACGAATTGGTCAGCGAATTCTTTGACAAGGGTGACAAGAAGCTTCTTGGACTTCCGAGGACACAGGTTGAGCTGGCTGAGGCTGTGTGTGATGTTTGCGACAACGTGGTGGTTGTTGTTCTCGCGGGCAGTGCAGTTGACCTTGGAGAAAAGCTGACGTCCCATGCCAAGGCGATCATTCACGGCTGGTATCCCGGTGCGCTGGGCGGTCTTGCAGCTGCAGAGCTTATTGCAGGTAAGTTTAATCCTTCCGGTAAGCTGCCGCTCACGTTCTACAAGTCCACTGATGACCTGCCGCCTTTTGCTGATTACTCCATGGAAGGCAGAACCTACCGTTATTTCCGTGGCGAGCCGCTTTATCCCTTCGGCTACGGTCTTTCATACACGAAGTTTGAGTATTCCGATCCGCAACTGACAGGTGAGACTGACTGCGATTACGAGCTTCGGGTCAGAGTCACCAACGTAGGCGGACGTGACGGTACTGACAAGATTCAGGTATACGGTGAATACACTGACAGCAGAACTCCCACACCTCGCTATCAGCTTTGCGGAGTGAAGCCGGTTGAACTCAAAGCCGGTGAGAGCCGCGACGTGACTGTTCGCGTAAACAAGTATTGGTTGTCCGCGGTGCTTAACGACGGATCCCGCGTAACACCCGACGGCAAGCTGACACTGCATATCGGATCACACCAGCCTGACGAAAAGTCTGCTGAGCTTTCCGGCACATCTTGTGTCTCTGTCAAGGTGAGATAAACCAAATCAGAATAACAAAAAGGAGACCTCCGCTTAGCGTGATGTCCTCAACGGACAAATCACGCTAAGTTATGATTGCCCTGCGGGGCAAGTTATGAGTTTTGATATGCTTCGCATAGTTATGATTGGGCAACGCCCAAGTTAAAGGCTTGATGGGCGATCATATCATAACATTTGCGTAGCAAATTCATAACGGTGAGTGTAAGCGGACCTCATAACTCTAAACTGAAAAGTAGAAATAAGAGAGAGCATTTCGACTACGAATCGATTTGCTCTCTCTTTCTGTCGTTATTAAGGGTTTGACCTTAGCCCATATTTGTGTTTAACCAATCAAATACGATGCTCGCATATAGCGTAATTATGAAAATCTCCGCTAAGAACACTACCGCCCCTGGGTGTCTCCTTTGTTTTATTTACTTAACTTTACATCTTTACGGGTATTACAGGGTTGCCTGTGGCCTCGTTGGTGATCTCTGCCACAAGAAGCGCCGCCTTTGCCGACATTGCCGCGCAAAGCTGTGGGCAGTTCTTTCTGAATTCCGCCGCAACGTCGATCTCACGCCAGTTTACTTCGTCGCGAGTACCGGGATTGAACACCAGCATGACGCCGTATGACACGGAGAGAGTGAAGGGACCCTCGGGATCAAAGCGCAGAGTGCGGTTGTAGGTGATCTTCACCCCTGCCTGACCCATGACCTGCGCGACGATAGTATCCTTCACGCCGAGCTGATACTTCCCTGAACCTGCGGCGGGACGCTGTGTCTCAAAGCTGATGTTATCGAGAGAAATGCGTCGCTCTGCGAGGAAGTATCTGTTGAAATTGAACTCCGCTTTTTCGCCCGCATCGGGAGCCTTTTCCTCGGGGGTGAAGCTATCCTCCGGGAGGATGTCATTATTGTCGTTTTTCTTGCCGAAAAGTGCCATAATTACCTCGTTTTACAGTTATTTGTGGTATTTTCCGCCGTTGTTGATCTCTCCCGCACGGTAGATCTGCTCAAGCAGCATTACTCGGAACAGCTCGTGGGGGAAGGTCATCGCTGAAACGGACAGCCGTATATCCGCCCTCTGCTTAACGGAGGGATGAAGTCCGTGGGATGAGCCGATTATGAAGCAGATCTCCGACTTGCCGCTTACCGCTGACTCGCGGATGTATTCTGCCAGCTTCTCGGAGGACATACCCTTGCCCTCAACGCACATTGCAACCACAGCGGCCCGTGGGGGTATCTCGGCGAGTATCTTTTCCGCTTCTTTGGAGAGAGCTTTTTCGATATCTGCGGGGGCAGGGTCGGATGGGGTCAGCTCAGGTTTTGGCTCAACTACCGTCAGCTGATAGAATCTTGAAATTCTCTTTGTAAACTCGGCAGAGGCAGTCTTTGTGTACCCCTCTGTCAGCTTGCCCATGGCGATAATTTTAATTTTCTGCATAATCAACTAAAAAAGTATAATTCAACGTAGCTTACGGCGATGGTGATGATAAGGGGAAAGAGGAACAGGAGCAGCACTTTCGCTTTTTCCTTTTGCTTCGGCTGCTTTTCGAGAAAGTCCGCTTTTTTCTCTTCTGACCACTCGTCGGGTAACTGCTCACGGGTCAGAAGCTCCTTGTTGAAGTTGAAGCCGTTTAACACAAAGAAGCCGAGGAACAGTCCGATTATCGCGATGCCGTAGAGTGTTGTGCCAAGGTAGTATATCCACAGCATACTTGTTCTCTCCGATGCCTCGATTATCAGCCGCAGCAGCAGATAGAACAGCGCAAAGTTTGCGAGAAGTATAAGTGGCTTTTTGAGTGGTGCGAATGATGGAGTTTTCATATGCGCTCCGAAGTATTAGTTATAGGTTATTAGTTATAAGTTTTATCTCAATGAAGTGGCTTACATAACCTTGCATGCGCCGTTTTTGCGAACGCTGAGAATGTGGCATGAGCCCTCGCCGAATACTGCGTTCATTTTTGCGGCATATGCGTCAGTCAGCTCTGCGGGAACGAATGCCTGGATGGTGCCTGCAAATCCGCCGCCGTGAACTCTGCACACGCCTTCAGTACCGCGAAGGAATTCCTCGGTGATGTACAGCGCCA
>JAGBGV010000390.1 GCA_017935805.1 Clostridia bacterium
AGCGGTAGGTCGGGTGTTCGAATCACCTCGGGAACGTAAGCGGCGAGTGAGTATAGACCACCGCCGTTTTTTAGAATCAGTAATTTATATGCTCAGATACGATATATCCGCTTTTCCAAATGTGTGATATTGTTTTACGTAGAGTTTTCTTGCCAAGTCTACTAAGCGAAAGTATCAGATCAACCCTCTTGCCGCTGTCACATTCAGAAACCGTGTATGTACATCGGTATGTAACTCTTCGCCATTGTGTTTCGCACACATTCTCAGCGAAGTTATACAGCTCTCTCATAACTGCGGCGTAGAATCTGTTCATTCTTGCAGCCTCATAGAATTGTTCATCATCAGAAAAACAGGGCAGAGTAAGACTGTAAGCTCGCGCACCATCTTTACTGATTGAATAATCACTGTAATACATACAACCTCCACACAAGTCGAAAGGATAAATATATGTCACGATTATCGCCTCTTGCAGACCGTGTTCGTCCCACCAACTTTGACGAAATTGCCGGTCAAGCTCACTTATTCGGTGAAAACGGTATACTTAGGCGTATGGTCAGTCGCGGCGTGATACCGTCTATGATCTTCTACGGTCCTCCCGGATGCGGCAAAACTACCGCTGCGTCAATTATTGCAGGTATGTGCGGAAAAACTCTTCACAAGCTCAACGCAACAACCGCATCACTTCAAGACATAAGAGACGTTGCCCGCGACACCGAATCTATGTTTGGGACAGACGGTGTTGTTCTGTATCTGGATGAGATACAATACTTCAATAAAAAACAGCAACAGTCGCTCCTTGAGTATCTCGAGGACGGGCGCATTACTCTTATAGCATCCACAACTGAAAATCCTTATTATTATATATATGACGCATTACTTTCAAGATGCTCGGTATTTGAATTCAAGCACATTGATTCAAGAGATATTGAGAAGCGCGTAAAGCAAGTAATATCCAAGGAATATACGGAAGTGGATATAGACGAAAAAGCCCTCAAAACTTTGTCTGACTCAGCTTGCGGAGACGTTCGCCGCGCACTCACCATGCTTGAGGTGGCAGTTAACTCCGCTGATACGGATGAAAACGGAAAGACAACTATAAGCAACGAGCTTATAGGAAGCTTGGTTCCGTCAGCCGTTCAAAGTAACTTCGATAGAGACGGCGACGTGCATTATGATCTGCTCTCAGGTCTACAGAAATCCATCAGAGGCTCAGATCCTGATGCTGCGGTATTTTACCTTGCAAGACTGCTTGAAGGCGGAGACTTGATCTCACCGTGCCGCAGGCTCATGGTAATAGCAAGCGAAGACATAGGGGCGGCATACCCACTCGCTCCGGTTATCGTTAAGGCTTGCGTTGATTCAGCCCGAGAGCTTGGTTTACCGGAAGCTCGAATTCCTCTCGGAAATGCCGCAGTCATCCTTGCAACGGCACCAAAGTCAAACACTACCCATCTTGCGTATGATGCAGCTGCAGCCGATATTCGTGCAGGTCGCGGCAGTGAGATTCCGACACATCTGAGAAGTCCCATGTTTAAGGGATACAAATATCCCCACGATTATCCCGGTCATTGGGTTGAGCAGCAGTACTTGCCGGATGATCTTGAAGACAGAAAATACTACGAATTCGGCAAAAACAAGACCGAACAGGCAGCAAAAGCATACTTTGAGAAGATAAAAGGGGAGATCAAAAAATAATTCAACTTTTTCACAAAAAGGTATTGACAAACAAAATCTGACATGATATAATACTCGTGTTGTTGAACCAAAGACAGCAGGTTACAGTAAAAGCGTTCCGCCATCCTGCCGAGGAGAGACCTTACAAGTGATATTTATGTAAGTCTTTTTTCGTGCAAGCGGAGAAAGACTTTTTTGTATCTGCTTACAGCTTATAAGGAGGAATTGAAAATGCCCAGCGAGAAAATATTAGAGCAGAAGAAAGCCCTTGTTGAAGCTCTTGCTGAAAAGATGGGTCGTGCCGTATCCGGTGTACTCGTAAAGTACGAAGGTATCACTGTTGATCAGGATACAAAGATGCGTGCAGCTCTTCGTGCAGCAGGTGTTGAATATTCTGTTATTAAGAATACTCTCATCGGTAAGGCTTGCGATCAGGCAGGCTTCGAAGGTCTTAAGTCTGAACTTGAAGGCATGAACGCTATTGCGCTCAGCTATGACGATGCGATCGCTCCTGCAAAGATCCTTAAGGAATATGCAGACAAGATCGAAACATTTGAAATCCGCGGCGGTATCCTTGAAGGTGCAGTTGTTAATGCAGCTACAGTTAATGAGCTTGCAGAGATCCCCCCGAAGGAAGTACTCGTTGCAAAGCTTCTTGGAAGCATCCAGAGCCCGCTCTACAAGTTTGCTTATGTTCTTCAGGCTATCATCGACAAGGATGGCGAAGCTACAGAAGCTCCTGCAGAAGAAGCAGCTGAAGCTACAGAGGCTCCTGCTGAAGCTCCCGCAGAAACACCCGCTGAATAATCGGGTCAAGATTTAACTTAGAAAATAAAACATCATAATTTAACGGAGGAAATAAAAATGGCAACAGAAAAGTCACTTCAGATTCTTGAATCTATCAAATCTCTTACA
>JAGBGV010000391.1 GCA_017935805.1 Clostridia bacterium
ATCTTTAATTCACGAATAATAGCTAAAGCAGAGTTTGCTAATAAATTGTATTCCTTTTGAGATAGTGTTTGCGCAGGAGCTACTACCATACTATCTCCTGTATGAACACCTACAGGGTCAATATTTTCCATACCACAGATTGTAATAGCGTGGTCATATGAGTCACGCATAACCTCAAACTCAATTTCTTTATAGCCCTTAACAGACTTTTCAATAAGAGCCTGATGTACCGGAGAAAGCTTGAATGCGTTTGTACCGATTTCGATAAGCTCCTCCTCATTGTAAGCAAAGCCGCCGCCTGTACCGCCGAGTGTAAATGCAGGACGGACAACAACAGGATAACCGATATTCTTTGCAGCTATCTTTGCCTCCTCAAGAGAGTAAGTAATTTCTGAGGGGATAACGGGCTCACCGATAGATTCGCAAAGCTCCTTGAACATTTCACGGTCCTCTGCACGCTCAATAGAAGCACTTGAGGTACCGAGAAGCTTTACGCCACATTCCTTGAGAACACCTTTTTTCTCAAGCTGCATAGCAAGGTTAAGACCTGTCTGACCGCCGATACCGGGAACAATAGCGTCAGGTCTTTCGTAACGAAGGATCTTCGCAACATATTCGAGGGTCAGGGGCTCCATATACACCTTATCTGCAATGGTGGTGTCTGTCATAATTGTTGCAGGGTTGGAGTTTACAAGTACTACCTCGTATCCTTCTTCCTTCAGTGCAAGGCATGCCTGTGTGCCCGCATAGTCAAACTCAGCTGCCTGTCCGATAACGATAGGACCGGAGCCGATGATAAGCACTTTTTTGATGTCTGTTCTCTTTGCCATAATAATAGCCTCCTCGATATATGTTAACTTAAATTTTATCTGATCTGTAAGCGATCTTTCCGTCAGCTACGGTCAGAATGCATTTGCCGTAAAGCTTTTCTCCCTCAAACGGGGTTGCTTTGCCCATTGAAATGAAGTCATCGGAATCTACGGTAATTTCCTCGTTCAGATCCCAAACCGTGAAGTCGTTTGTCATCGGAATTCCGAATCGTTCCCTGGGATTTATCACAAGAAGCTCAATAAGTCTTTCCATGGTGATCACGCCTGTTTTAACAAGCTTTGTGTACATCACCGGGAACGCAGTCTCTATACCGACGATTCCAAATGCGCTCTTTTCAAGACCTTTTGATTTTTCTTCAGCACTGTGTGGAGCATGGTCGGTAGCGATCATATCGATCGTGCCGTCGATTATTCCCTCGATGAGTGCATGTCTGTCCTCTTCTCCTCTAAGCGGCGGATTCATCTTGAACCTTCCCTCTTCCTTGAGGTCTGCGTCATCCATTACAAGGTAGTGGGGTGCGGTCTCACATGTTACGTTAACCCCTCTTGCTTTTGCCTCGCGGATGATCTGAACGCTTTCCTTGGTTGAGATGTGGCAAACGTGGTATGCACATCCCGTTTCCTCGACAAGCTTAAGGTCACGTGCTATCGGTCCCCACTCGCTTTCACTGCAGATACCGCGATGTCCGTGAGCCTTTGCATATTCACCGTCGTGGATATATCCGCCGTGAAGTAGTGAGTTGTCCTCACAGTGCGCTACGATCATTTTTCCAAGAGCTTTTGCCCGAAGCATTGCCTCACGCATCATCTCTTCATTCTGCACGCCGCGTCCGTCATCGGAAAATCCGGCAACATCTTCAGCCATATCTTCCATATCAGAAAGAGTTTGTCCTGCTTCACCTACGGTAATTGATCCATACGGGATAACTCGGATCGCAGCGTCTCTCTCGATTATTTCAAGCTGTTCATTAAGATGCTCACGGCTGTCAGGAACAGGATTAAGGTTCGGCATGGTGCACACTGCGGTATATCCGCCTCTTGCTGCCGCGCGGCTTCCCGTTAAAATGGTTTCTTTATAAGAAAAACCCGGCTCACGAAAATGCACATGCACATCGCAAAAACCGGGAAAAACAGTATATTGGGGAGAATCGAAAATAGAACGAATATCGACGGGCAGGTTTGCCATATCGACAGAAACACTAAATTTCGGATGAGCATCGATCTTGAAAACGCCGGATTTCATCATCTCTGTCATTGTAATTCTCCTTCACCATTGCTCAACGAAATCGGCAAGTTTTACTCACCGACTTCGCAAAGCTCATATATTTCAATCTTACATATTATATCATCAAAGACTGATCTTGTCAATTACACTTATCACTAATTTCATAAAATTTCGTGAGAATTTTTTGGCAATCAGCACAATCCTTATTTTGTCGGAATGTCACACACGCCGTTGAGAATAAGTCTCGGGCGATATGGGAATTCCTTCACTGTTTCTCTTGTAGATACGCCTGTAAGAACAAGAGCTGTGTCAAGACCTGTCTCAATGCCCGCGATAATATCAGTGTCCATTCTGTCACCGATCATTACTGCCTCGTTTGAGTGAACACCAAGAAGCTTGAGTCCCGTCCTCATCATAAGGGGATTGGGCTTGCCAACGTAGTATGCACTCTTGCCTGTAGTAGCCTCGATAGGCGCAACAAACGCACGGCAAGCAGGAGCAATACCACCCTCAATAGGTCCTGTGATATCTGTATTTGTCGCGATGAGGCGCGCGCCCTTGTTAACAAGGTTCATTGCCTTGAGAATATGGTCATAGCAGTAGTCATCTGTCTCACCAACAACAACGTACTCGGGGTCAACGTCGTTAATTGTGATGCCTGCCTCGTAAAGTGCGTTATAAAGACCGTGGTCACCGATTACATATGCGCTGCAGCCGGGCGCCTGTGTCTGGAGGAACTTCGCGGTTGCAAGTGCGCTTGTGTAGAAGTGCTCTTCCCCGATCTCAAGCCCCATTCTTTCAAGCTTGAGTTTAAGCTCTCTGGGAGAACGGTGGCTTGCGTTTGTCAGGAACAGGAACTGCTTATTCTCACGGTAAAGCCATTCAACAAACTCCTTAACTCCGTCAAGCAGCTTATTGCCGTGATAGATAACACCATCCATATCGCATATAAAACCTTTTTTCGATCTTAAAGTTTCCATTTATTACTCCTTTATTCTACCTGTATTGTGGATTTCTGTTCAATTAATCATTCAGCGTCAATTCCGCAGAGCTTTACCGTTGTCATCGTATGATTCATTGCGGATAATACCTTACCGAACATATCGCTCGTTTTTATTCGGAGACTGCTGGTATTGATGCACGGGTGGCATCCTATATGCTCATCTTTCAATAGGTCCTCATCAACAAGAAGTCTGACTACACCATCTTTGTCATTCATAAGTCCAAAAATGCTGAGAGAGCCCGGGGTAATATCAAGGTATTTTTCCATATACTCGCCGCCCGCAAAGGACAGTCTTGACACGCCGAGTTGCGGAGATAACTCCTTTGTTTTGAATACCTTTCCGTCAGGGATCAAAAGCAGATAAAAATCGGTTTGCTGTCTGTTTGTCAGAAATAGATTTTTGCA
>JAGBGV010000392.1 GCA_017935805.1 Clostridia bacterium
ACATCCCACTTAGCGATCTTCTTAAGAAGGAGAGATGCGTCAGCGAGGTTGATCTTGGTATCACCGTTTACGTCGGCTGCAGTCTCATCAAGAGTTACATCCCATTTAGCGATCTTCTTAAGAAGGAGAGATGCATCAGCAAGGTTGATCTTGGTATCTCCGTTTACGTCGCCGTATGTAGTCTCAACGAAATCAAAGTCAGCAGACCAAACCTCAAAGTTATCTACTGCAATATAGTTACCGAGGTTCCAGAAAAGAAGAGGAGATCTCTGAGAACCTACAGTCGCATCAACACTGTTAAGAGCGAACTCACCAAGCTTCTCATCGGTAGGATCAGCCTCTGTAGTAGCGATAAGCTGACGGTCGTAGTACCACTCAAGCTTACCGGAGGTTACTCTTACACCGATCTCGTGCCAAGGAGCATCCTCTGCAACCTCGATTGCATACTCACCCTCTTCGAGGCTATCAGAGCCGGGGAGATATGTCTCAACGAGAACTGTCTCGATCTTGCCGTCCTTGAGAATATTATTCTCATCTCTGTACTGGAAAGTATGACTCTTATTGATAGTTACTCTACCTGTTTCAATAGTGATAAACATAGTGTATACAGCACCGAGCTGAGCACTACCCTTATCAGGATCATTCTCAAAAAGGTCACGGTACCAGATACCAACTTCATGAGTTTCGCGAGAATCATCAATATCATCGAAGTCACGAACCTGGAAATCGTAGCTCATGTAAGAGGGTCCCCACATCTTAGGATCTCTTGAACCAAAGTTGGGCTGAAGAACCACGGCAGACTCGTATCCGATAAGACACTGATCTTCTTTGTTCCATTTAAACTCACAAGCCGCACCCTGTACCCAGTTGAGAGGCTTGAAACCCATCTCGAAATCATCCTTAAAGATGAGAGAACCTGCCGCACTTGCAGAAAGCGCAAGCGTACTCATCAGCATGATGACCGCGATGGCGAATGAAAGAATTTTTTTCATTTTTTTGCTCCTTTGATTTTGTATATTTTCCGAACTGCAATTCGGTAAAATATTCATGAGTTACTTTGCAGTAGGACCAAGCTCAACGTCCCACTTGGCGATCTTCTTAAGAAGGAGAGATGCATCGGCAAGATTGATCTTAGTGTCTACGTTTACGTCTGCAGCGGTCTCATCAAGCTCAACGTCCCATTTAGCGATCTTTTTCAGAAGAAGAGACGCATCGGCGAGGTTGATCTTGGTATCTCCGTTCACGTCACCGTACACGGTAGTCGTAAAATCGTATTCGGGAGTCCAAATCTCAAAATTGTCAAGAGCAACGTACATTGCGGAATTCCTTGAACCATTCCAGAAAATAAGAGGACTTCTCTGAGATCCGACAGTGGAGTCAACACTGTTAAGAGCAATATGACCGAGCTTCTCATCGGAAGGATCAGCTTCAGCAGATATAACTACCTGACCGTCGATGAGACCTTCGATCTTGCCGGAGGTAACTCTCATACCGATCTCGTACCAAGGTGCATCCTCACCAACCTGAAGGAAATTCTCTCCCCCGATATCCTTATCGGCGTCCGGAAGATATCCTTCGGTTATAATCACGTTCACACTGCCATCCTGAAGAATATTATTCTCGTCTCTGTACTTAAAGGAATGTTCCTTTTGTATAAAAACTCTACCGGTCTCAACCTCAATTCCGAAGTAGTAAACAGCACCCTGCTGATCCCCACCCTTATCGGGGTCATTCTCAAACAGATCTCTGTACCACATTTTTATCGTATGAGGTGTGCCGTCCCACTCCATATCATCGAAATCACGGATCTGTACATCATACTTTCCGTAGAACTGATTCCACATCTTAGGATCTCTGGAGGTGAAATTAGGCTGAAGCACACGGGCAGGCTGATATCCGATGAGACACTTGTCCGGCTCATACCATTTATACTCCTGCACAAACCAATTGATGGGCTTGGCACCCATCTCAAAGTCATCCTTAAAAAGAAGAGAGCCCGCAGCAGTTGTGCTGATACAAAAAGCACAAATAAGAATCGCGGAAACAATAAAAGATGACAAAAATCTTTTCATAGTTAACCTCCAAGATCACATATATACTTCAAGATGACATAGATATACATCATATAATAATATTACCATACAGGTACTCTGATTGTCAAGATTTTTTTGTATAAACTAAATGTTTTATTGCATATTTCTTCGAAAAAATATCATTTATTTTCAATAGCCATAATTTTTGCAACACGTCCCGTATGACGTCCTCCGTCCTCAAATTCAGCAGACAGAAAAGCTTCTACAAGATCAAGCGCAAGTCCGGGTCCAACCACACGCTCACCTACGCAAAGGACGTTTGCATCGTTGTGATTTCGCGTAAGTCTTGCCGAGAATGTGTCTGAGCAGCATGCTGCTCTTATTCCCTTCACCTTGTTTGCGGCAATACTCATGCCTATACCTGTTCCGCAAACCAGAATACCACCGCCGCATTCACCTGAAACGATGGCATCGCATACCTTTTCAGCAATATCCGGGTAGTCACAGCTATCCGTACTGTATGTACCGAAATCAACGTATGAAATGTCGTTTTTATGGAGATACTCCATTATTGTCTTTTTGAGATTGAATCCGCCGTGGTCACAGCCGATAGCGATAGTTTTGTCTTTAAGCATGGTATTTCTCCTTTATTTGTTATTCATTCTTTCGTTTAGTTCTCTCTCAGCCTGGGGCTGGCGGAGATATATGGGACGAAGGGAGTCGGCACTGAACATTTCTCTTGCCACCTCTTCCGCATCGTCGTAAATGCGCTTGGCAATTACCCCTGCATAATACGCATTGGGATAGATCTGCATTTCGGGAACATAGGAAGCATAGGTTACTTGATGTGTACCGAGAAATACTTCCGCACCGTCGCCTACAAGATACACAGATTTTGTCTGCTTATTAAGATATTCTTCGATAACTGATCCCTCAAGGGTATCATCATCCGTGAGTCTTGCTATCTTTCCCTTCTCCACAGAGAAGCATGCCGTAAAGAATCTGTCACGTCTGGCATTTATCATTGCACAGACAATACCGTCACAGGCGGTCATTCCCTGAGCCATTGTTTCAAGGGAAGAAACCCCGATGCACGGTACATTCCTTCCAAGTGCAAGTCCTTTCACGGTTGCAACACCTATCCGTACTCCGGTATAAGATCCGGGACCGGCAGTTGCCGCAAACAATTCAACATCAGAGACACTCTTCCCTGTTTGCTCAAGAATGAATTTGATGGCAGGCAAAAGTGTGGTACTGTGCTTGTTTCCGATATTTAAGGTCGTTCCGGCGAGGAATCGGTTATCGTCCGATAGTGAGACCGAGGCGGTCTGAGCCGTGCTGTCCACAGATAAAATCAGCATTCAGTTATCCTCCATTACAATTTTCGGAAAGTTCTCCGGAATAGATATAGTAATTTCTCTTTCGGTATCACTAAGTTTCTTTATAAATACCGTTATCCCATCGGGAGAATCATCACCGAGAACACTGTTCCACTCAGCGACGCACACACCCTCCGCAAGATAATCCTCAAACCCGATACCGTAAAGCTCATCATCCGTATCGGCGATTCTGTAAAGATCGAAATGGAAAAGCGGTATCTTTCCACTGCGGTATTCGTTGACGATGGTGTATGTAGGACTCTTTACTCGGCTTCCGGGAGACAGTACAGATGCAAGTCCGCGGACAAAGGCAGTCTTCCCTGCGCCCATGTCACCATCCAGGGCAATATAACAAGGACGGCCATAGCCCGAAACAGCCTTACCGAGTCCGGCACCGATGTGTTCGGTATCCTTCTCGGATGCAGAGTAAAAAGTATTATGATATAGCGAAGTCACAACCGACCCTCCATTATTTCATGTATAGGATATTATACCATCTAAACGGAATAATTTCAAACATTTCAGCAAATAAATTGA
>JAGBGV010000393.1 GCA_017935805.1 Clostridia bacterium
CTTCTCATCAATAATCTTGGTACCGATAACGCCTGCCTTCTTATAGCCATAACCTCTCTTGAATGACTTCTGCATAGCGTGCACTGCCTCAGTGATTATCGTTCGCTGGTCGGCAGTTGGTGTTACAAACGATACCAAAGCATTGGCGTATGTCTGCGGTGCGTCTTCCTTGAAACGATTGGTGTAGGCAAAGACTACTATTTCCGATGTTACGGAGTGTTGTTTGCGCAACTTCTCGGCCATAGTAGAAGCAAAGTTTGCTATCTGCTCCTGCAACTCCTTAATCTCATATATCTCGGATGAGAAACTACGAGAAACGCATATCGATTGCTTTGCCTCGAAGCCATCTTCAAACTCAATACAAGGAATACCTTGCAACTCTTTCCAAGTCCTTACACCCGTTATACCGAACATATTCTGCACAACACCTTCGGGCAACTGGGTGAACTCATAAGCCGTATTTACACCCTTTGCCTTCAACTTGGGAACGGAGCGGCGACCAATGCCCCAAACATCCTCTATCGGATATTTGCGCAACACTTTCTCTATATCCTGCGGACGATGCATATAGCAACCTCCACGCAATTTCGGATACTGTTTGCATAGCTTAGAGGCTATCTTAGCAAGTGTCTTTGTTGGAGCAATACCCACTGACACCGGGATTGATGTCATCTTCCAGCACTGCGCTGATATATGCTTGGCGTACTGGTCAAAGTCTATGTTTGTGATGCCTCTAAGGTCCAGGAACGCCTCGTCAATCGAATAGACCTCGATACTTGGAGCGAACTCTTCCAATACCCAACGGACTCTTTGGGACATATCGCCATAAAGAGCCATATTGCCAGAGAAGACTGCGACATTGTGCTTCTTGACAATATCTCGTATTTTGAAAAGCGGATCACCCATCTTAATGCCGAGTGCCTTTGCCTCGTTACTTCTGGCAATAGCGCAGCCATCATTGTTGGATAGAACAATGACGGGCTTGCCTTGTAAGTCGGGACGGAACACTCGCTCACAAGAGGCAAAGAAGTTATTGCAGTCAGCAAGGGCGAACATCGCTACATCTTCTTGATTACATAGGTTACAACGCCCCAAATCAAGAACTCATTATCTGGGGTAACCTCTATTGGCTTATATGCAGTATTAAGCTCGTTGGCTGGCATAAGGCGAACCATATTGTCACCCATTTCAACACGCTTAACCGTATACTCTCCATCAATGTAGCACACAGCCTTACAGTTGTTGTAAGGATCCACAGCACGGTCCACGATGATAATATCACCCTCATCCAACGCGGCATCTACCATTGAAACGCCACTTACACGAAAGAAGAATGTTGACGCTTTGTGTTTAACAAGCAACTTGATAAGGTCCAACTTCTCGCGTATATCCTCTGCCGGTGAAGGAAATCCTGCTTTTACATCACCCAATAGGTCACTCTCAAAGGACCCCTCGCTATCTATTTTATGTGGTACAAATTTATTCATATCGATAGCAAAGGTAGTGAAAATATGCTACATTATTAGTTTGTATAGAATTTGAGTTTCATGCTCTATGAAGAATTAGTGTGCTCTAAGTATGCTTTATTATCAAAAGTAAGTTATTCTCATACTTCGTGATACAATTATTTATGCATTTCACTCTTCGCTTACTGCCACACATAGTGCTGCGCGAGTGTACTCCTCCGGGAAATGGGTCTTGAGGTAGGCGGTTGTGTAGGCGAGGTAGGCGAGCACCACAGCGTGGGCTTTAAGGTAGGCGTACAATCCTTGTTCGGTCATCGTTTGCCAGCTCGCTTCGCTATATTTTGCCACCCAGCGAGGGCGGTACAACTCCAATTTTTCGGTCTGTTTCTTGCCAACCGCACGGCGCAAATCGTCTGCCTCACTCTCGC
>JAGBGV010000394.1 GCA_017935805.1 Clostridia bacterium
CGGATTTCATCAAGACTTCCACAGGCTTCTCAAAGGGCGGCGCAACATTTGACGACATCAAGCTGTTTGCTGATCACGTTGCTCCTCATGTTAAGATCAAGGCGGCGGGCGGTATTTCTTCTATCGAAGATGCAGAAAAGTTCATTGAGCTTGGCGCATCCCGTCTCGGCACAAGCCGCATTGTAAAGATCGTAAAAGCAGATCCCGATATGGGTAGTTATTGATTTGGGGGACGACATGAGCGCAAAGGTATATTTTTCACGGAATATCACCCCGGAAAACGTTCTTGAACTTGTAAAAAAGGCAGGGAAGGAGCTTCCCGGTAAGGTTGCGGTAAAGGTTCATTCAGGCGAAAAGGGAAATCAGAACTTCCTGACTCCCGATTTCTGGAAGCCGACTATTGACTTTGTTGACGGTACTGTGGTTGAGTGCAACACAGCTTATGACGGTGCGCGCAATATTACCGAACGCCATGTTCAGCTGATGAAGGATCACGGCTGGAGCGAGTATTTTGACGTAGATATTCTCGACGGAGAAGGAGACGACCTTGAACTTGATATTCCGAACGGATACCGCATCAAGAAAAACTACGTTGGCAAGAACATTCAGAATTATGATTCTATGCTGGTGCTCTCACACTTCAAGGGACATCCCATGGGTGGATACGGCGGAGCGCTGAAGCAGCTTTCTATCGGATGCGCGTCCTCTTATGGTAAGGAATACATCCATGGCGCGGGAGATCCCAAAAACTTCTGGACAGCACCGGGAGATCACTTCCTCGAATCAATGGCTGACGCTGCAGGTTCTGTTATTGAGCTCTTTGAGGGTAAGATTTTGTATGTCAACGTTATGAAGAACATGAGCGTTGACTGCGACTGTTGCGCTGTAGCGGAGGATCCCTGCATGGAGGACATCGGTATTCTCGTTTCCACCGATCCGATTGCTATAGACCAGGCGTGCCTTGACCTTGTTTATGCAAGTGACGATCCCGGTAAGCCTCATCTTGTTGAGAGAATCGAGAGCCGCAACGGAATCCACACAATTGAAGCGGCAGCAAAGCTTGGATACGGTTCAAGAGAATACGAACTTATTGAAATATAAAGGAGAAATAATATGGGTACACCTCACAATTCAGCAGTAGTAGGCGATTTTGGTAAGACTGTACTTATGCCCGGCGACCCCCTTCGCGCAAAATTCGTTGCAGAAAACTTTCTTACTAACGCTCGACTTGTAAATAATGTACGCGGTATCGGCGGATATACAGGAGAATACAAAGGAAAGAAAGTTTCCGTAATGGCTAGCGGCATGGGCATGCCTTCCATGGCTATCTACTCGTACGAGCTGTTCTCAATGTACGATGTTGATAATATTATCAGAATCGGCTCCGCAGGCTCAATCAACGAAAACATCCGCGTTCGCGATCTCGTGTTCGGTATGGGCGCTTGCACCAATTCAAACTATGCATCACAGTACAAGCTTCCCGGCACTTTCGCTCCCATCGCATCTTTCAAGCTTCTTTCCACCGCTGTTGATGTGGCTAAAGAGCTGAAGCTAAACTACCATGTTGGCAACCTTCTCTCCTCCGACACATTCTACAACGACGACACGGAGGCAACTGCAAAGTGGAGCAAGATGAACGTTATGGCGATCGAAATGGAAGCTGCAGCTCTTTACATGAATGCGGCAAAGCTCAGAAAGAACGCTCTTGCTATCTGCACGATCTCCGACCATATTCTCACAGGCGAGGAAACCACAGCGGAAGAAAGACAGAACACCTTCAC
>JAGBGV010000395.1 GCA_017935805.1 Clostridia bacterium
GGCTTACAACTGCGATATCACATACGGAACAAACAACGAGTTTGGATTTGACTATCTCCGCGACAATATGGTTCTCTATAAGGAAAACCGCGTTCAGAGAGGTCACAACTTTGCTATCGTTGACGAGGTTGACTCAATTCTTATTGACGAAGCAAGAACACCTCTTATTATCTCCGGTCAGGGTTCTGAGGTTGACGCTCTTTATGACATGACTGACCGCTTTGCACGTACTCTCAGAAAATACGTGGTTAAGGAAGTAGACGCAAAAGAAGACATGGACGATATTGATGCTGACTATATCGTTGATGAAAAGGCGAAGAGTACCACTCTTACAGCATCAGGTATCGCCAAGGCTGAAAAGTATTTCGGAATTGAGAACTTCTCCGATCCGGAAAACGCCAATATCTCCCATCATGTTTACCAGGCACTCAAGGCTCACGGAACAATGCACCGTGACACCGATTACGTTGTAAAGAATAACGAAGTTCTGATCGTTGATTCCTTCACAGGCCGTATTATGCCAGGCAGACGTTATTCCGACGGTCTCCATCAGGCGATTGAGGCGAAGGAAGGCGTAAAGATCCAGCGTGAGAACCGTACAATTGCGACGATTACATTCCAGAACTACTTCAGAATGTACAATAAGCTCTCCGGCATGACCGGTACAGCTCTTTCCGAGGAAAACGAGTTCCGTGAGATCTATATGCTTGACGTTGTGGAGGTTCCTACCAATAAGCCTATGATCCGCGAGGACCATCCTGACGTTGTTTACCGTACAAGGGCAGGCAAGGACAGAGCAATAATCGAGCAGATCAAAAAATGCCACGAAAAGGGACAGCCCGTGCTTGTTGGTACAGTTTCCATCGAGAAGTCTGAGGAACTGTCAAAGAAGCTTAAAGGCGCAGGTATTTCCCACACAGTTCTTAACGCAAAGTATCACGAAATGGAAGCGGATATCGTTGCACAGGCAGGTAAGCTTGGCGCAGTAACCATCTCAACCAATATGGCAGGTCGTGGTACTGACATTATGCTTGGCGGTAACGCAGAGTATCTTGCAAAATCCGAAATGCGTAAAGAGGGCTACGAAGAATCCGTTATAGCTCTTGCAACAGGCTCTTCTCAGAACGTAAGCGAGGAAGTGTTTGCAGCTCGTGATCATTTCCGTGACCTTTATAAAAAGTATCAGGAGGTTATCCGTCCCGAGGCAGAAAAGGTTTGTGCGGCAGGCGGCTTGTTCGTTATTGGTACAGAGCGTCATGAATCTCGCCGTATCGACAACCAGCTCCGCGGTCGAAGCGGACGACAGGGTGACCCCGGTGAGTCAAGATTCTTCCTCTCCTTTGAGGACGATCTAATGCGACTTTTCGGCTCTGACAGAATCATCGGCATGGTAGAGAGACTTGGCATGGATGAGGATACTCCCATTGATGCAAAGATGCTCTCCGGCTCTATTGAGAATGCACAGAAGCATCTTGAGGGTCAGAACTTCAACAGACGTAAGAACGTACTTGCTTATGACGACGTAATGAATCAGCAGAGAAGCGTTATCTATAAGCAGAGATCTGAGGTTCTTGACAATGCTGACTTGAAGGATAAGATCAAATCAATGATCAGCGAGACGATCAGCGATGCTGTTGCAGCTTATCTCCACGACGATGACGTTTCTCAGTGGGATCTCGATGGGCTGCGCGGAAAATATCTCGGTATGCTGACAGCTCCTGCTGACTTTAAGGATATCGGCGATAACGCAGCCGAAGAAAGACAGAAGATTTCCGAAACTCTTCTTCAGAGAGCTGATGCGCTTTATAAAAAGAAAGAAGAACTGTTCGGCGAAGACCAAATGCGCGAGGTTGAACGTATAGTACTGCTTCAGAATGTTGACAAGAAGTGGATGGATCACCTTGAGGCTATGGATTCTCTTATGGAAGCGATTGGACTTCAGGCATATGCACAGCGTAATCCTATAGCGGAATACCGTCTCCACGGCGCTGATATGTTTGACGAAATGGTAATGAACATCCGTGACGATACAGCGAGAATGGTAATGTCCATCGTACCGAAGCCTCAGCAGGAAATGAAGCGAGTTGAGGTCGCAAAGCCTATTTCCGAGGGATTTGCAGGCGGCGGACAGAAGCAGCCTCAGAAAAAAGCTCCCGTTGTAAATAAGACCCCCAAGGTAGGACGTAACGATCCTTGCCCTTGCGGTAGTGGTAAGAAGTATAAGAAGTGCTGTGGCGCCAGTGCCGCAAGTGACGACGAGGAATAATAATGGGATTCGGAATACTCATATTCGGATATTTTCTCTCCTTTGCGTTCTCAGTCTCACAGTATTATTTCTTCACAGATATAATTGGTGCAGTGGTGATGATGTTCGCATTCAGCAAGCTCAGCGAGTATAACAGATACTTCGTTGCGGCAAGCTGGTCATGCCTCGGATTTCTTCTGATGTGCGCGACAAATGCGGTCTCAATGCTCCTTGACCTCTACAGCATGACAGGGCCTGTAGACATGGCTGTAGATATCGCCAAGGCAGCTGCGGCCTGCGTAATGCATATTTTTGTGTTTCTCGGCATTCGCGGAATTGCACTTGGTGCAGAGAATCCGAATATTGCAGGTCGGGCGCAGAGAAATCTCGTAATGACAATGTTCTATTATGCTGCATCTCTTGCTGTCATAATCTTTAGTTCAGCTATGCCCGCTGATCTTTCACAAAACCTCAGCCTTGCTGTGTATTTCTATTGGATTCTGCTTATGTTCTTGAATCTTCTGCTTATCTACAGCTGCTTTGGCAAGCTTTGTCCGGTAGATGAAGACGAAAACGAAGTAAAGAGATCTCGATTTGCCATTATCAATAAGATGAATGACAAATTTGACGAGATCGAAGAGAAGAAAAATGAATACCGACGCGAATCCATGCGACTTGCTATGGAAGAGGCGGACAGAAAAGCGGCTGAGCGCGCAAAGAGACACCCACACAGTAAAAAGAAGAAAAAATAATTTATAGGAGGCTGACACATGAGAATTGGTATGCTTATCGCCGGTTTCTTGATATTGGCTAATCCGGTAATATACCTGATCGATTTTTTACCCGATGTTATAGGAATGGCGCTTATTGTACTTGGTCTGACAAAGGTGTCATATCTCGTCGGCAAGCTTGAACAGGCAAGGGCACTATACCAGAAGCTTATCATCGTAGAAGCTGTAAATCTGTTTTCATTTGCAATTGTTGCGATGAGTCCTGGCAATGAGAAGCCTACAATGGCACTTTTGCTTGCATTTGCGTTCGGTGTGCTGGAGCTCATTTTCTTCATTCCGGCAACAGTATATCTGTTCGACGGTCTTACGGACAGCGGAATTGGATATTCAGGTTCTTCGCTGTTTGCATCAAAGCTGGTGACACGGAGAGTACGCGATCCCAAGACCGGAAAGATAGTCAAGGCTAAAAGAGAAAAGAGCCTCATTACAGGCACAAGAAATTTCGTCATATTCTTCTACATACTAAGAGTTTGCGGTTCTGTGCTTCCCGAGCTTTCTGCCCTTGACGATGGTGTGATCCGTTCAGGTGGAGTCTATCTTTACGATTTCAGAAGATTATTTTACCGCCTCAGCTTATTCCTTGTAACGATATTCGCAGTCGTTTTCATCGTAAAGATCGTAAGATTTTTTGTGGCAGTCAGCAGAGATAAAGAATTCATTGCTTCTATCAACGAAAAGTTTGAGAGGGAAGTGAAGCCCAGAGTAACCCTCTTTATCTCAAAGAGAATGAAGCTGGTGCTTGTGCTCTTTGGCTTGTCACTCGTTACCCTTGTATTCCGCGATCTCGAATTTATAAACTATGGTACGTCTACCCTCGGATGCCTGTTCCTCTGTGCCGCAGCGGTTCTTATGGCAAGGTACAATAAACTCGCATACGCCGTAATACCGTTTTCTTTGATAAATTGCGGTCTTATCTACTACAACCTCGGCTTCTCATTCAAGTATTTTGAGGAATACAAAGAGATTGAGGCGATCTATTGGGTTGAAGAAGCCAA
>JAGBGV010000396.1 GCA_017935805.1 Clostridia bacterium
AAGCTGAACGAAAGCGAGCTGAACTTCAGCTTTGCTACACGTTCCTCTATTCTTTCCGAAAAAGAGATGCTTGTTCAGAGACTCGGGGCTATACTCACTCGCATGGGCGGCACAGCAACTCTTCGCTCCAGCTATCCCGGATGGGCATACCGCAAAGATTCTCTGCTCCGCGACACAATTGCTGCAGCATACAAGGATCAAAGCGGCAAGGATGCTGTGATCTCCGCAACTCACGGCGGTCTTGAATGCGGACTGTTCATGGAAAAGATCCCGGGACTCGACTGCGTATCCATAGGTCCCGATCTCCGCGACGTTCACTCCACACGCGAGCGTCTCTCAATCAGCTCCACCGCAAGACTTTGGGAGCTTGTGTGCGAGGTGCTTAAGAGATTAAAGTAAGCATTACGGACTGAAAAAATAAAGACATCCCCCGGCTGGTGCGCTATTGCTTCGCATCGGTCAGGGGATATTTCTTAATCGTAATAAAACTCGTAATCGGGCAGTGCCTTCCACTCGTCAGTCTCGCTGATGATGGACACGATCACATCGCGCACATGAATAAACACCGCGGCTTCTCTTGTCAGAACCTCAACACCGTAGGCGATATTTTTTGCTTGAATCGTCTTCGTCTCACCGTTGAAAGTAAGAGTCAGTATAACAGTTTGTGACGGCTTGGATTCAACGCCGGGGTAAGGGTTGTAATTCTCAGGGGCATCGGGGTAGCTGTCAAGATCAAGCGTTGACACCGATCTCCAAATAAGCTGCTTCTGCTCTTCGGTCAGATGCAGCTCAGTCACATAGTCATCGGGATTTGTCGCATCGGTGGTCTTTATAAGCTCACCTGTTTCGCTGTCGTAATGACTTATGCCATAGGTATTCCATGTCAGGCTAAACTGAAAATCCGCGGGATACTTCGGCTCCTGCCATTCGGTTTCGGGCGCATCTGTCTCAGGTACGTCAGTTTCGGGTATCTCACCGTTTGTTTTGTCGCAGGACATAAGAAATATCATACATAAAACCAGTAAAAGAATAAATATAACTCGTTTCATAAGGCACCTCTTTAAGTTTTTATTATTTTGACGCACGAAATCAGATAAAAGTTCCCAAACTATCAAAAAGGACAGAGAAAATTCTGCCCTTTTGTTATTTACAGCACCTTCGAGAGGAAATCCTTCAGCCTCGGATGCTTGGGATTTGAGAAAAACTCGTTCGGTTCATTTTCCTCAAGAATCTTTCCCTCGTCAATAAACACAACGCGGTTTGCGACCTCACGTGCAAATCCCATTTCGTGAGTTACTATTACCATTGTGAGTCCGTCCTCAGCAACTGCACGCATGAGGTCGAGAACTTCGCCTACCATTTCCGGGTCAAGAGCGGACGTGGGTTCGTCAAAAAGGATCACATCGGGGTTCATTGCAAGGGCGCGAACGATAGCAACTCTCTGCTTCTGACCGCCTGACAAGGTTGAGGGATAAACATTCGCCTTGTCCTCAAGTCCAATACGTGCGAGAAGCTTCATTGCGTTTTCCTCTGCCTCAGCAATGATCTGCTTCTTGCTTGTGGTAATTGCGATCTTCTCTTTCTTTTTATCCTTACCGCGGAAGGCATTGGTAAATCCTATCCACGCATTTTTTCTTTTCGCCCCACGAAGATCCTCTTTTCCAACGTGAACAGGCGCCAGCATAATGTTCTCAATAACAGTCTTGTTGTTGAACAAATTGAACTGCTGGAACACCATTCCCATTTTACGGCGGTGAATATTGATATCAACACTCATGTCGGCAATATCAACGCCACCGAAGATGATCTGACCGCCTGTAGG
>JAGBGV010000397.1 GCA_017935805.1 Clostridia bacterium
AAGAAACTGCGTCGGTTTGTGCCGCATCTCGTAACCACCGCCGCGATCATCACGTCCGTTGAGCTTATCCAGCTGTTCACCCTCCGTGGAAGCGCAGATATAGACGACCTTTTGCTCAATGTTATCGGCTCTGCCCTCGGATATCTGGTGTATTTGATTGCATCAGCAATATGCAAAAGACTGCGCCATTCAGCGTAATTTTCTCGGCTTATCGGTCAGCCCTGCAAGATAATCAAGAGACACGTTGTAATATATCGCCAGCTTGATATATTTGTCTATCCCCATTTTTTGCGTTCCGTTTTCCCATTTGCTGATCTGTTGCTGTGTTGTGTCGAGTAAATCAGCCAAATGGTCCTGCGTTATGTCTTTATCTTCTCTTAAATCCTTAATTCTCTGATAATAATTCATAACATTCCCCTTTTTTTGAATTATACCATAAGCAATTGGACAAGTGCAAAAAATGAACCTTATGAGGTGTGTGAAAAATTAAACAATATTTAAGGCGTATTTTCAGCACCGCCGCAAAAAACGTGATATAATTTCAAAAAAACGTTTTTTGAGGTAAAATCATGAGCCTTGTGGAAAAAATATGGAATATGGAGCTGGAGCAGCCCTGCGTGAAAAATGATGAAGAAAAACAGCTTCTCGGAGAAATAATAAAATTGCAGGATCAAATTAACGGAAAACTTGACGAAGAGTATAGGAGCATCTTTGAGGAATATAATAACTTACAGATAGAGCTGTGCTCGCTCAACGAAAAGCTATCATTTGTAAGAGGGATAAAATTCGCAACACAGTACATTTTTGAAACCTTGGCGTAGGTTTTTCTGCGCCTGACTATCATAAAAAACAGGAGAATTAAATTGGCGAAGCAGAACAAAAAAACAAGCAAGCCGAAGCGTGAGAAAGCGATCTCTCGCGCTATGGGAAAATACAAATCGAAAAACAGCCACAGAGGGCATGACGGCAGCAGAAGCAGTCGCCGTGCCAACGATCCCGCAAGATTTGCGAGATACGCAAGAGAGGCGGAGACTGTCAAAACAATATCAAAAAGAAGCCGCAGAACATATGACGATCAGCTGGTAGAGGGCGTTTTCTACTACAGCGGCCGCGGCTTTGGATTTTGCGTTCCTGATGAGCAGTACGGCTCGGAGGACATCTTTATCCCCGGTCGAAAGACAATGGGCGCAATGACGGGCGACAGAGTCAAGGTGCGTGTATTCGAGGAGCGTGACGGCACACTCAGCACCGAGGGCGAGGTCATCTCCGTGCAGTATTCACGGGATTCCATTATCGGCACGCTGCACGTTAGCAGAAGTTACGCTTACCTCATCCCCGACAACAAGCGTGACGGGGTTGTGGTGTATGTGCCGCGGAAGGACGTTGACACCTCTGACGCAAGAGACGGCTACAAGGTGGAGGTTTGCCCGTCCGGGGAGGAGTTCTTTACCCGCACACGCTCGATCACTGTGAAAGGTCCGAAGAATATGCCCTATTTTGACACAATGGGCAGAATAACCAAGGTTTTCGGCAGCGCACTGTCAAAGGACGCAAACTACGCGGCTATCCTCCACTCCTCCGGCATCAGAACGGTGTTCCCCGACTATGTGCTGACTCACGCAGAGGAGTCCTCAAAGGAGCCGATCACCGTGGACGGCAGAGCGGACTTGCGAAATAAGATCATATTCACCATAGACGGCGCGGGAGCAAAGGACCTTGACGACGCCATCTCCCTTGAGGTACGCGACGGACAGAGAATCCTCGGCGTTCACATAGCGGACGTGTCCCATTATGTTCGTCAGAACACTCCCACCGAGGAGGAGGCGCGGCTTCGTGGCACAAGCGTGTATTTCACTGATAAGGTAGTGCCGATGCTGCCCGAATCATTGTCAAACGGCGCCTGCTCACTGAACGCGGGCACGGACAAGTACGCACTCTCCGCGGAGATCACTCTTGACAAGGACGGAAACCGCCTCGGCACAAGAGTGTTCAAGTCAATTATCAGAAGCACCGTCCGCGGCGTGTATGATGAGGTCAACGACATCTTTGAGGTGGGAGAGAACAGCGAGTTTTACGAAAAATACGAAAAAGTGTACCCCATGCTCACCGAAATGCGGGATTTGTACGAGCAGCTCAAGGCAGCGTCAGACGCCCGTGGAGTTATGGAGCTTGAGGACAGCGAGGCGATCATTGTTCTTGACGGAGACGGTCATCCCACGGACATTATCCGCCGTGAGCGTGGCGTTGGGGAAAAGCTCATCGAGCAGTTTATGCTTCAGGCGAACATGGGCGTGGCTGAGGTGCTCTCTTCCCTTGAGCTGCCCTGCCTCTACCGAATTCACGAGGAGCCGTCTGAGGAAAAGCTCGCTTCCTTTGCAACCTTTGCCCACAACGTGGGACTTGATACCCGTGGAATTCCCAGTCCCGACATGAGCGCACATGAGCTTATCAATCGCCTGTGCGGTATCCTGAAGGACGCATCCGAGCGAGGCATAGGAGACGTGATCTCAAATGTACTGCTGCGGTCAATGATGAAGGCGAAGTATCAGTCAACTCCGCTGGCTCACTTTGGTCTGGGCGCGGAGAAATATTGCCACTTTACATCCCCCATCCGCCGCTATCCCGACCTGTTCGTGCACACGGTGATAACTGCGGTGCTTGAGAGATGCGGAATCAGCGAATTGAGCAATGCTTCCGACAGATCACGGGTGAAGCACAGCGTGCCGGATCTTGAAAAATGCGCTCCGGAGCGTGGTATCTCCTCATCCGAATGTGAGGTCAGAGCACAGAACGCCGAGCGCGAGATCACGGATATGTATATGACCCTCTATATGGCTGACAAGATCGGCGAGAGATTCTCGGGAACTGTCAGCGGAGTTATCCGAAGCGGTGTGTTCGTCCGTTGCGATAATCTGGTAGAGGGATTCGTGCCCGTCACCTGCTTCCCCGGTGCGAAGGTGAACGATGAGCTGATGACTCTCACCGCGGGAGACCGTCACGTTACCCTTGGCACACGTCTTGAGGTGACTCTGGTGGATGCCGATGTGTCAACAGGAAAAATCACATTTGATATATAAAAAGACCCTTCGGGGTCTTTTTTGAGTTATGAACTATGAGTGATGAGTTATGAACTAATAACCCATAACCCGTAACGCATAACCCATCACCTATATCTCATCACTTCTTCTATTTTCCGGAAATCTTCCCCTTGGGTACGGGTTGTGACAGTATTCGCACATCTCGGTGTGTACAATCTTATTTGTACTGATCACAAACCGGAGGGGAAAATGAAGAAGATCGCTGTTGTTTTGCTTGCCGCCGCTTGCCTGCTGCTGACGTCCTGCGGCAAAAGTTTGTCGGGAAGCTACGTTAACGATACGTCAGGACGTGCGACTACCTACAAGTTTCGGGGGAACCGAGTGACTGTGACTGTCACAAGTACATTGCTCGGCACTACCGTGACCAAGGGATACGAAGGTGAATATCACATCACCGTGGCGGAGGGCGGCAGTATGTTCATTGAGCTGGACTTTGATTCTGACGAGGCTGGGGTGTACGAGGGCACAAAAACCTTTGCGGAAAATCCCGATGACGGCACCGTAACGATCGGCGGAGTGGAGTACAGAAAAGCCGACTAAAAAATATTTTTCGAGGCAAATATTTGACCGAACATTGTTGACTTTTGACGATGTCTATGATAGAATTCTTCATATAATAATTATTTATTCTATGGAGGAAATCATGGAAAAACTGAGAATAGGTGTTATCGGTACAGGTAACATCAGTAACTGCCACATGGAAGGATATACAGCGATTCCCGACCTGGTTGAAGTAGTAGCTTGCTGTGACCTTGACCGGAAAAAGATGGACGCGTGGGCAGAACGTTGGGGCGTTAAGAACAAGTACACTGACTACAACGAAATGCTTGCAAAGGAAAACCTTCACGCTGTTTCCGTTTGTACATGGAACGCAGCACACAAGGCTCCCACAGTTGCGGCTCTCAAGGCAGGCTGCAATGTAATCTGCGAAAAGCCCATGGCAATGAATGCGTCCGAGGCTGAAGAAATGCTCGCTGCAGCAAAGGAATCCGGAAAGATTCTTCAGATCGGCTTCGTTCGTCGTTTCGGTGCTGACGCTGACCACATTAAGGAACTGACAGCAAGCGGAGTAATGGGGGATATCTACTACGCAAAGGCTACATATCTCCGCAAGAACGGCTGCCCCGGCGGTTGGTTCGCTGACAAGAGATATTCCGGCGGCGGTCCCCTTATCGACCTGGGCGTACACGTTATCGACCTTTCCCGTTACCTTGCAGGAAGTCCCAAGCCCGTTTCCGTATTCGGTGTAACATACAACAACCTGGGTCCCGACCGTGCAAAGGGATTCAAGCCCGCTTGGGTAGTTGAATATAAGGACAACCAGTTCGAAGTTACAACAGAAGACATGGCATCCGCTATGGTTCGCTTCGACAACGGTTTCACACTCTACGTAGAGGCAAGCTTCAACCTCAACATCAAGGAAGACTGCGGCAGAGTTGAGCTCTTCGGTACAAAGGCAGGCGCTAAGCTTGAAGGTCCTCTTGAGATCTACACAGACCTTGGCGGATTCTTCGCTAACTGCGAGATCCAGGGCAAGACATACTTCGATATGGACGCGTTCAGAGATGAAATCGCAGGATTCGTTAACGCTACTATCGGCAATTGCGAATGCCGTGCAACAGGTGAAGACGGTCTCGCACTCATGAAGATCCTCGACGCTATCTACGAATCTGCAGAAACCGGCAAGTCCGTTGACATCAACTGGTAAATAAAAAAAGGCTCCTTCTCTCTGCATTATTAGCGGAGAAATTGGCGGCACAAAACTTCGGCAGAGGTATTGTTTCCTCTGCCGATTTGTATTGTAATCGAACTAACAAAAAGCCTCCCTCCGAGAGGGAGGGGGACCGC
>JAGBGV010000034.1 GCA_017935805.1 Clostridia bacterium
CCGGTGTGCCGAGAAGATAGACTCGCTTCCCTGCTCTCTTGCGCTGTAAAAATGCCGCGGTCACGTTGCCTGAGGTGCATATTTCCTCCCTTATCGGTTCAAATCCAAGCCGTGTCAGCTTCTCGATATAAAATTCGGGACTGTGTGAGGCGTTGTTTGTAAAAAACAGGATCCGCTTGCCCTCCATCCGAAGTTTCTTAATAAATCTCACAGCAAAATCAAAGGGGATACCACCCAGATATATAGTTCCGTCCATGTCAAAGACAAACAGTTTTTTTGAGTCCAGCACAGCCGATGCCTCGGCAAAGTTTTTTTCTGTAAGCATATACAGCCTCTCTTGTGTTGTGATATTCCTCGCACAAAAGGAATAATTATTACATAAATCGTTGATTTTTTCTTTTACGTATGATATACTTTTTTTAATTATACAACATTTTTGCAAATGGAGCAATACAATGTCAAAAAATATTATCATCGGTATAGATATCGGCGGAAGCACCACCAAGATAGTCGGCTTTGAGCGCGGAGAAAATTTCAAACTCATCGACCCGATTTTTGTGCGCGCAACCGACCCCATAACCTCTGTTTACGGAGCATTCGGCAAGTTCCTTGATGAGAACGATCTCTCCCTTGAGGATATTGAGCGCGTCATGGTAACAGGTGCGGGAAGCTCATATATTTCAAAGCCCATTTACGGTCTCTCCTGCGAGAAGATCGAAGAATTCAACGCAATCGGACTTGGCGGTCTTTACCTTTCCGGCCTTGATCACGCGGTGATCACAAGCTGCGGTACAGGTACTGCTCTCGTTTACGCAAAAGAGGGAGAAGAGCCCAAATATCTCGGCGGTACAGGCGTTGGCGGCGGTACTCTTGTGGGACTTTCAAAGAAGATGCTCTCAATGGACACAGTTGACCACATTTCCGCACTTGCGAAGGGCGGCTCACTTGACAAGGTAGATCTGAAGATCAACGACATCACAAAGGCTGATATCGTTCCGGGATTCTCCGATATCATGACAGCATCCAACTTCGGTAGCATCAGCGATCTCGCGACTCGTGAGGATATAGCCCTCGGAATCATCAACATGGTGTTTGAGACCATCGGTATGATGTCCATTTTCGCGGCACGCAACTACGGTATCCGCGATGTTGTGCTCACAGGCAACCTGTCAGTTGTTGAACAGGCAGCTGATATATTCGGTACGCTCAACAGAATGTTTGATATGAATTTCATCATCCCGAAGAACTCCGCATTCGGCACAGTAATCGGCGCCGCACTTGCGGGATGTGTGGTGAAAAAGTGATTTTGTTCGCATCATTTTTCACCTTCCCGCGGAACTTTTCCCTATCCCATGCCGTCTAAAAAGCAGAAACAGGCAAACGGAGGAAAAAATATGAAGAAATTTGCAGTTCTGATATACATACTCGCAGTAATTCTCGTGGGATGCAGCAAGGATATCCCCCGTCACGAAGCAGTTGACGATTTTTCCGATGTGACAATAATCGACTCAGATACCGGAGCCTTCCCCTCCTTCACAGCGACAGTAATTGAGGTGAATGACAGCAGCGTGTTGGTTGCACCTGACGAGGGAACAAACGCACGCAACTCTGCCGACAAGATCTATGTTTCAACAAAAGTGTCCGGCAGCGGCAAAGTATGTGACATGACAGAGGGAGAGCGTATCTGCGTCTACTATGACGGAAGCATTGCCGAAACTTATCCGGCACAGATCAGCGGCACCGTTGCGATCCACAAGGTTGACAAAGACGGAAATATACTAAAAAATTAACTCAAAACGGGACGGCAAGCGGGCTGTCCTGTTTTTTAATTCAATTCTAATCCGCAGACTTATTGATATTACTTCCTTATTGAAGTATAATAAAAGCAAATAAGATCGAAGAAGGTAAAAATGACTGACAATAAAAAGAAACTGACAAAGCGCGGACAGCGAGTGTTGGCGATACTCCTTACCGCCCTGTATGTGGGTCTGTGCGCGCTCATATTCATTTACATCGGCAAGCCTTTCGTGAAGATGCTGGACGAGCCGGGCAGGTTCAAGGAATGGATAGCTTCCCACGGACTGTGGGGATATCTGATCTATTTCTTCATGACAGTGCTACAGGTGTTCGTGGCGCTTATTCCCGGTGAGCCATTTGAGATTGCGGCAGGCTATGCATTTGGCGCATTCTGGGGAACGGTACTGTGCATGGCGGGAATACTCGTGGGACAGACCATTGTATTCTTCCTGATACGAAAGTTCGGCACAAAGATACTTGATCTTTTCTTCCCCGACTCAAAATCATTCACCGAAAAGCTGGCGAAAAACAGCCGCCGATCGGTTAAGCTGCTGTTTATCCTGTTTTTCATTCCCGGCACGCCCAAGGATGTTCTCTGCTACGCGGCAGGACTTACTACTATCCCCTATTCACAGTTCATCACAGTCACCGCATTTGCACGGCTTGCCACGGTAGTTTCGTCAACTGTCGGAGGCAACGCATTCAGCGAAGGACGTTACCTGTTCGGGATTATTGTTTTCGCCGTCACGGCATTAATAAGCATCGCAGGTCTCATCATCTACGGCAAGATCAAGGCGAAAATAGACGAAAGGAAAAACGATACAAAAGAAAAAACGGTAGAGTGAATTCTACCGTTTTTGTTGTTTTAGGTCAATCACAGCAGGGGTCAGGCTTTGCAGGTGTAGCAGGCTTTTCTGCCGGTGGAGTTACGTCGCCTATTCCTGATGTTTCAGAGAATATCACATTCGCCTTAGTCATCTGTACCGCATCGGTGGGCACGATTATCTTTGACGCTGTGCCGTTTGACATAGCAACAAGTGCCTCGTATTTCTTCAGTTCAAGCACAGCGGCGTCAGCACCTGCCTCACGGAGAGCGGCAAGACCGTCAGCCTCAGCCTTCTTTGCAAGGTAGATAGCTTTCGCTTCACCCTCTGCTCTTGCAATTCTCGCGTCACGTTCACCCTCTGCCGCAAGGATCATAGCCTGTTTGTCACCCTCTGCACGGGTAATAACAGCCGCTCTGTGACCTTCAGCCTCAAGAAGTGTTTCACGGCGATCACGTTCAGCCTTCATCTGCTTTTCCATGGCATTCTGAATTTCTGCCGGAGGAATGATGTTCTTCAGCTCAACGCGGTTTACCTTGATACCCCACTGGTCTGTAGCGGAGTCAAGTATCTCAGTCATCTTGCCGTTGATGGTGTCACGGGAGGTAAGTGTGTCGTCAAGCTCAAGCTCACCAACGATGTTACGAAGTGTGGTGGCGGTGAGATTCTCAAGAGCGCTGATGGGATTTACTGCACCGTATGTAAACAGCTTTGCGTCAAACACCTTGAAATACACAACGGTGTCAATGCGCATGGTTACGTTGTCCTTGGTGATAACAGGCTGGGGAGGGGAGTCAAGCACCTGTTCCTTCAGAGTTACCTTCTTGGACACTCTGTCGATAACCGGAATCAGAAAATGAAGTCCTGCGCTCCATGTCTTCTGATACTTTCCGAGTCGCTCAATAACGTATTCAGTCGCCTGGGGAACGATCCTAAGATAAGCGATAATGAGCACGATCAAAGCCACAATGATCATAATAATAATTTCAGGTCCCATAAGTGTACCGCCTTTCAAATTTGAAGTGACATACTATCCTATGTCTGATTTAATTATAATATGTCGCATCTCTCCTGTCAATAAAAATCACATTAAAATATGATTAAAGGACCCCTTCGATCAAAAGGAGTCCTTATTTCTGTTTAATAATTAAAGCCCGATCATTTCCTTCGGGCAGTCTGTGAGATTGCGCTTGCCGCCCTTTGTTACAAGAACCATATCCTCGATTCTGCAGCCGTACAGTCCTTCAATGTAAATACCGGGCTCAACTGTAACGATCTGACCGGGAGTGAGGAACTGCTCTGTAGCACGGTAGTTGAGGTTGGGGGATTCGTGGATCTCAAGACCTACGCCGTGGCCAAGTCCATGACCGAACTTGCCCTCATATCCTGCACCGTAAATGATATCGCGGGCGATCTTGTCCATTTCCGCGTTGTTTGCACCTTCAGTGATAGCATCAATTGCCGCAACCTGTGCTTCAAGAACTGTGTTGTACAGCTTCTTCATGTCGGCGTCAGCCTTACCGATAACTACAGTACGGGTCATATCGGAATGGTAGCCGTTTACAGTTGCGCCGTAGTCCATTGTGAGGAAGCCCTTTTCCAGCTTTACTCTGCGGGGAACACCGTGAGGACGGGAGGAAGCGGTACCGGATACACAAATCGTATCAAACGAAGGCTTCGCGCTGCCGTTTCTCATCATGTAATATTCAAGCTCTGCTGCAACCTCGATCTCTGTCATGTCATAGGTCAGCACCTTGCAGATATGCTCGAATGCGCCCTCGGCAATTCTCTGTGCTGCAACAATGTTCTCCACCTCATCCTCTGTCTTAATGCAGCGGAGATCGGTGAAAAGTCCGCCAACCGGAGCAAACTCAACGCCCATGCCGTCGAAATTGTGCTTCAGTCCCTCAAGAGCCGCGCAGGTCATACGTCTGTCCTCATAACCGATAACCTTTACGCCGTTATCCCTTGCAACCTCCTGAAGTGTGGGCTGACCGGGAAGGCATACTGTGCAAAGCTCTGTTGCCTCAGCGCGAGCCGCCTCGATATAGCGAGGGTCAGCGTACAGATGTGCGTTTTCCTTTGTGATGAATATCCATCCGTCGGGATTGTCGAAGTCGGACATGTACAGATGGTTTTCAGCGGAGCAAACATAGATCGCGTCAAGGCCCATCTCTGCCATTTTCTGACGCAGCTGATTGTAACGGTTCTGCATTTTTGTCATTGTTTTATACCTCATTTGTTGATTTTCTGAAATTTCTTAACATACGGCTTCTCTATCCACCGCTTGAAACGGAAAAACGCACTTGTCTTATCCTTGATTGGCGGAACGATGATAACGTACATTCCCGCACGGTTTCCTGCCGCCGCGTCTGTGAGCAGCTGATCCCCCAGCAGAACTGAGCTTTCACGGGTAGCGCCCAGATCAGCCATAGCACGCTTCAGCTTTCCTGTCAGCGGCTTGCCTGCTTTGGAATACGCAACGTATCCGAAGTCACGGTTGAAGAGGGACACTCGCTCCTCATTATTATTTGACACAAAGGCGATCTGTATGCCCGCGTCATTCATTCCCCTGCACCACTCTGCCACATCCTCGGGCGGCGTGGGATCGTCATATGTTGCAAGTGTGTTGTCAATATCGGAGAAGATGTACTTTATCCCCAGTGACAGCAAATGCTCGGGCGTCACATCCCGAAATGCGGGGTACATCTCATCCGGCAAAAGTGTTTTTTCAAGTATCATTTCAGCTCCCTCATCTTTTCTTCCACAAGGGCAATTCGCTGGCTGAGGGTTGGATGACTGTGTTCGATCTTCACAATAAACGGATGGGGGTTAAGGTCTGTGAGATTATCCTTGGACAGCTTTTTCAGCGCAGATATCATGCTTTCACCGTAGCCCTTCTTCACAGCAAAGGTGTCGGCACGTCTCTCACAATGACGGGAGAAGGCATTGACCGGCAGCGCGATCAGCTTCATAATCGGAGTGAGGATCACGCTCATCAGTGCAATGAGAGC
>JAGBGV010000035.1 GCA_017935805.1 Clostridia bacterium
ATCAAGGTACAGTATCAGACGTTAGATATGCAAACTCGTATTAAAACCTACACCGGCTGGACGGCGCAGATCATTCAGCACGAGGTAGACCACTGCAACGGGATTTTGATTTGATACTGAAATGCACAAATAAGCGAAAAGAAAAAGGAGATTCAAGCGAGTCTCCTTTTTATATTTAGTTTAGTAGCGGAATATTACTTTGCTTGTGACAATTTATCTTTGTCCCTTGTCGTATGGAATTCCTTCAGCCTTGGGTGCTCTTGACTTATTTGAAGCAAATGCAAGAACGAGGAGAACTACTACATAAGGAATAATGTTGTAGAAATATATCGGGAGACCGAGCTCCTTCAGGGCGCAAATACCGTCGCCGTTTATATCGAGGGAGGCGTAGGTTGCACCGATACACTTGAGAAGTCCGAACAGGATAGAACCAAGGGCTATACCGACCGGCTTCCAGTTACCGAAGATCATAATTGCAAGTGCCAAGAATCCCATTCCGGCAACAGTACCTTCCGCGGTTCCGCTGGCGATCGTAGCAATATAGATATATCCGCCAAGACCTGCAAGGGCACCGGAAATAGTTGTGCCAAGGTATCTCATCTTATATACGTTAATTCCAACGCTGTCGGCAGCCTGAGGATGTTCACCGCACGCACGCAGGCGCAGGCCGTACTTTGTCTTATAAAGGAAGATCGACAGAATGATAAAGAGTGCTATAACGATATAGGTCGAAATAAACATCTTATCGAAGAACGGCTTGAATGCCGGCTTAAGATCAGGATTAGAGATAATAAAGCCAAGAGCCTTGGGCATTGACAGTCTGTCCTGCATAGAAACGATCTTTACTATTAAAAGAGTAACAGCGGGGGCAAGCATATTGAGCGCTGTACCGCCGATCGTTTGGTCTGCCTTCAGATTGATAGCGGAGAAGGACAGCAGCAGGGAAAATAGAGCTCCGGCGGCTGCTGCAATGATCATTGCAATTACAAACATCAGCTGTGTGTTGCCGCCGAGCATATCCCCCTTCTGCATTATGTAAACAGAAAGAGCACCAACGAAGGAACCGAAAATCATAATACCGTCAAGTGCGATGTTGATTATACCGCTTCGCTCAGCAAATACACCCGCAAGAGCAACGATCATCAGCGGTATTGTATAAACTAAAGTTTGTTGAATGAGAAAGGTCATTTGTCTTCTTCCTCCTTCTTTGTTTTTTCTGTGCGGTCTTCGGGGGCAGGTGTATCAGCAATCTTTGCTTTGCGTCTTGAGAGCATATCCTTAATAAGCTTTGAGAATCCTGCAAAGTAGATGATCACTGCGATAATAAGATCCGATACATACTCGTTGTAAGCGGTAAATCCGGCGAGGTTGTATCCGCCTTTGTCAATGTAGCGAAGGAACACTGAACTGAAGATAACTCCGATAGGATTGTTGCTTGCAAGAAGAGCCACGGGAATTCCGTTGAATCCGTTGTCGGGAAGCTTACCGTATGTATTCCACGCAAGCTCAGCACCGCCGTTAAGGTAATAGAGAGACGCACCGATTGCTGCAAGACCGCCTGCGATTGCCATAGAGAGCATGATGTTGCGCTTTTCGTTCATGCCCGCATATTTTGATGCATTTTTGTTGTATCCGCAAGCCTTGAGCTCATATCCCAAAGTCGTTTTGTTAACGAGAATGAAGATTCCGACAGCAATGAGAATGGCGATAAAAATACCTATGTCGATATTTGAACCGGGGAAGAGCTTGTCAAGACCGAGCTTAGGAGTGGATACGCCGTTGGCAGTAGTCGGAAGCGTGTATGCGGTTTTACCTCCGGCAGTATTGATGAACTGCTTGTTCTTATCAAATACCCAGCTGACAATGTTTGCCGCTATCCAGTTGGTCATAATACATACAATTACCTCGTTGACGTTGAGGAAGGCTTTGAAAAGTCCGGGTATAAGTCCCCAGATCATTCCGCAAAGCATGCCAACGATAAGCGCGAGCAGCCATACCCAGAAAGCTGTTTCAGGTGTTGTGGGAACAGACAAAGCAACGATCACAGATCCCATAGCACCCATCAGGTACTGTCCCGGTGCGCCGATGTTGAAAAGACCGGTTTTGAAGGCAATTGCAACAGACAGACCAGTCATAAGAAGCGGAGCAGACTCAAAGAACATGTCTCCCAGAACGAAAGTAATGTTTCTTGATCCGCCGCTGGCAAAGGGACCGGCAAGAATAATCGTGAGACCTCTGAACGCATCAGACAGTGGTATTTTATCAGAGGTAAGCGCCAAAATCAGAAGGACTAACCATCCAACTAAAATACCGGCTATAATACAGAGCAGGGAAGAGATAACAGACTTTATTCCTGCTGATGAAACAAATGAATTGAGCTTGTTTTTCATTCCGTTATCTCCTTTCCTGACGTTTTGCGCCTGCCATGTAAAGTCCGAGTTCCTGAACCGTTGTGGTCTTGGGATCGAGTTCGCCAACGATTTCTCCCTCGTACATTACAAGTATTCTATCAGATAAGCTCATTACTTCATCGAGCTCAAGAGAGACGAGAAGCACCGCGGTGCCGCTGTCTCTTGAATTTACGATTTGGTTGTGTATGTATTCAATAGCACCGACGTCAAGTCCTCGCGTGGGCTGAACTGCTACAAGGAGCTTATGATCTCTATCCATCTCACGTGCAACAATAGCCTTCTGCTGGTTACCGCCTGACATTGAGCGCGCCGCTGTGATCGCACCCTGACCGGAGCGAACGTCAAAACGGTCAATAAGATCGTTAGCGTAATCGCGCACAGCGTCAAATCGAATAAAACCGCTTTTCTGGAACTGAGGCTCAAAATATCTCTGAAGCACCATATTTTCCTCGAGGGAATAGTCGAGTACAAGACCGTGCTTGTGTCTGTCTTCAGGGATATGGCTGATTCCGTGAGTGTTGCGATTTCGGATGCTCTTATTAGTAATATCTTCGCCAAGGAGCTTGATGCTTCCACCTTCGACCTTTGAAAGACCGGTAAGTGCGTGTACGAATTCAGTCTGTCCGTTGCCGTCAATACCCGCTATACAAACGATCTCGCCCGCACGCGCTTTAAGTGTGACATTATGAACAGCATCCTTTTTGCCTCTTGCGCCTTTAACACACATATTATCTATTTCAAGAACAACATCCCCTGGCTTCGCCTCTTCTTTATCTACAACAAACTTAACGTCACGACCAACCATCATGTTGGAGAGCTCTTCTTTTGTTGTGTCGGCAATGTTTACGGTTCCGATATATTTGCCCTTGCGTAGTACAGTGCATCTGTCGGCAACTGCCATGATCTCGTTAAGCTTGTGGGTGATGAATAGAATAGACTTTCCTTCACTTGCAAGTCCGCGCATGACAGACATAAGCTCGTCGATCTCCTGAGGAGTGAGCACTGCTGTCGGCTCGTCAAAAATTAGAATCTCGTTGTCGCGATACAGCATTTTGAGGATCTCTGTGCGCTGCTGCATACCTACTGTGATGTTTTCTACAAGCGCGTCCGGATCTATGTTAAGCCCATATGTCTTTGAAAGATTGATAACCTTCTCGCGTGCTTGCTTTTTCTTGAGAAATCCCGCTGTGTTGGGTTCAACGCCGAGAATAATATTATCAAGCACGGTGAATACGTCAACAAGCTTGAAATGCTGATGCACCATTCCAATACCAAGCGTGTTAGCATCGTTAGGGTCTTTGATCGTGACGACCTCTCCGTTTTTGCGGATCTCACCCTTTTCAGGCTGATAAAGACCGAAAAGCACGCTCATGAGAGTTGACTTTCCCGCACCGTTTTCGCCTAGAAGTGCGTGTATCTCGCCACGTTTAAGCTGTAAGGTGATGTTATCGTTAGCGATGATGCCCGGGAATTCCTTTGTTATGTTGCACATCTCTATAACGTAAGGACATTCACAGCCCGCAGCTTCGACAACATCTACCGCTTTCTTGTTATCACTCATAAAAAAGCGCTCCTTTTTTGTTAATTCTGATGTTCTGCCTTTTTCCTGCCTGCACCTGATTGCAGATAAGAAAAAGAAAGGACATTCTTAGCCCTTGCTTTTCTCTAATCATCATTCGCGGAGCCAACCACCAAGGAAGACTCCGCGAACTGCGTATTATTGATTAATTGCAGCCGATGAATAGAATTGGATTATTCAAAGTCAACAACAACGATATCAAAGTTCTTGAGCCAATCAGCGTTGTTAGCGTCAGCGGGAACTGTGTCATCGGGAACGATTTCGCCGCTCTTGATCTTTGCGAAGAGTTCGTTGTACTGCTCTGTTGTGAAGTTGGTGAATCTGGATGTTGCGATAGGAAGACCTGTAGCGTCATCGGAAGCACCGAGGTTCTGAGTCTTGCCTGCGAGATCGGAATCCCACTTGCCTGCGTAGTACTGATCAAGCACCTTTGCAACGGATTCCTTAAGACCCTTAACCGCACTTGTGATTACAAGCTCGGAAGCGTAGGACTGGTCAACGTCAACACCAACGATCTTTGCGCCGGGGTTAGCTTCAGCTGCGGACTTAACAGATTCGAACATAGAACCGCCGCA
>JAGBGV010000398.1 GCA_017935805.1 Clostridia bacterium
CGGCATCGTAGATGCTGTCGTTAACTTCCTCTGCTCTGAACACTGCCTGCTTAGCATTGATTGTTGCCTCGAACTTCGGTGTTTCTCTAAGCTTAGAAACGACAACATTGGCAGTAACATCTTCATTGAAGTATTTATCAAGTTTTCCGAGTTTCTTCTCGATGTAGTCGCTGAGCTTCTCGCTCATAGGATAATTCTTTGATGAAATCTGAACTTTCATATTTCTGCCTCCTAATGTCATAATTATGCAAACTAATTTTAACACAAAAATGTGTGCTCCGTGTTAAGAAGCACACTTTATTTTGAATACTTTTACAAACAAGCGCATAAACGCGGCCACTCGACCTGGTCTTTGACCCCACACTCGCCTTTACCCGGTTTCCGGAGGACTTACATCTAAGATACGCCATGATCACAGCGGAGTTCCACCCGCTGCTTACGTGGGTCCCGGTAATTTGACACTTCGTTAATCAAAAAATCGCTGCAAAGGTTGAAAAACCTTGTTTTTTTGCGTCAATATTTGTGGTTTTGTATTGACACAATATGTCCCAATATGGTACAATTACAGTATATATAACACAAGATGTTGTGCTGGATACAGGTTCAGGTGGCACGCTTTTAACCCCACCCATTCTCGGCCCCACCCGGGAAGCGTGCCCGGCAGCGCTCTTCGGGGCGGGTGCAAGGATGGGCGGGCAGAAAAGAGCGCAACTTGAATAATAGGAGATGCCATGAGAGTACAGATAACAAGGTCAAAGAATTCAGAATGCTTTTACATAGTCAAGTCCGTGCGCAAGTTCGGAAAGAACACCAATGTTGTAGTTGAAAGACTCGGAAATCTTGAAGAAGTAAGAGAAAGAGCGGGAGGACAGGATCCATACGAGTGGGCCAAGGAATATGCCGCGGAGCTTACACGTCTGGACAAAGAACAATCTAAGGAGATAACTGTGAGATTTAAGCCCACCAGCTTAATCGACAAGGATATCCAGCAGTCATACAAGATAGGATATCTGTTCCTTCAGAGAATATATTATGAACTTGGCCTAAATAAGATATGTCGCAATATATCCAGGAAGTACAAGTTCGAGTATGACCTTAATGCTATTCTCTCAAGGCTTGTTTACAGCCGTATCCTATCCCCCGGCTCAAAGCTAAGCACAATGGAGTATTCAGCTATGTTACCTGAGAAGCCACCCTTTGAGCTTCACCACATTTACCGCGCACTTGAAGTAATCGCAAAAGAGACAGACTACATACAGTCGCAGCTATACAAGTATTCGTGCGAGCTATCCGGTCGTAACGACAAGGTTCTCTATTACGACGTTACCAACTACTACTTCGAGATTGAAGAAGCCGATGAGGACGGAGGCCTCAGGCAGTATGGCGTATCCAAAGAGAACCGTCCCAATCCAATTGTTCAGATGGGGCTGTTTCTTGATGCTGACGGAATACCTCTGGCCTTCTGCATCAACCCGGGTAACACAAACGAGAATGCAACCTTAAGGCCTCTTGAGAAGAAGATTATCTCGGACTTTGAGCATGCCGAATTTGTTGTATGTACTGATGCTGGGCTTTCATCCAGTGACAACAGAGGATTCAACAGCATCATGAATCGCAGGTTCATAACAGTGCAGTCGATTAAGAAGATGAAAGAGATATACAAAGCTTGGGCTCTTGCGGATGACGGATGGCAGCGTCTTGGCAGTAAGGGAAAGACTTATACCCTCTCAGAGATAAAAGAACATCACGATGAATATTACGATGACATGTTTTTCAAGGAGCAGTGGTACAAAGATAACGGGCTGTCTCAGAGGTACGTAGTCACCTTCTCTCTAAAATACATGGATTATCTCAGGGACATCAGAGAAAAGCACATAAACAGAGCCGAGAGCAAGATCTCAAGCAACAGTGTCGATCGTCACAAGCAGACGGACTACAAGAGACTGATCTCCGAGACAAGCTGCACTGATGATGGCGAAGTTGCTGAGAACAAAAAGTACAGCATCAACCAGGATAAAATCGCTGAGGAAGAAATGTATGATGGGTTTTATGCCGTTGCTACAAATCTCGAAGATAGCGTTGCGGACATAGTCAAGATTAACAAGCAACGATGGGAGATTGAAGAGAGCTTCAGGATTA
>JAGBGV010000399.1 GCA_017935805.1 Clostridia bacterium
AAGGAAATGTGCATAATTGAGAACGGCGAATATGCAGGTGTTGAACTTGGCACATATATCGGCAGATCTCCCGCATCAATTCTCGGAACACTGGCACAAAAATATGACAGATTCCCCCTGCTCATCAAGTTCATTGATGCAAACGATCGTCTCTCCATACAGGTTCATCCCGACAATGAGTATTCACTTGAACATGAAGGTGAGCTTGGAAAGACTGAAATGTGGTACATAATTGATGCAGAGCCCGGTGCCAAGCTTGTTTACGGTTTGACTGACGGCTGCACTACGGCAGACCTTGCCGAAGCCGTTAAAGCCGGAAAGATCGAAGACAAAATGTGCTACACCGAGGTTAAGCCCGGCGACGTTTACTTCATCCCCTCCGGTCAGGTCCACGCGATCGGTGCAGGAATACTCATAGCGGAGATTCAACAAAACTCTAATATAACTTATCGCGTTTATGACTATGAGCGCAGACAGGCGGACGGCTCACTTCGTCAGCTTCACACAGAAAAGGCGCTGGATGTTATCAAGGTGAGAACTCAGGACGAGATCGACGCTATCCGATTTGAAGTACCATATGAGACAAGCGGTGAGCTCCTCTGCTCCTGCGAGTATTTCACTTCAGTAAAGTATGTTTCGTCCACCGACTCTCCCGTTGGACTTGTTGCTGATGCAGACAGCTTTATCTCTGTTCTTGTGCTTGAAGCGGAAAACGCTGAAATTCTGTCAAATGACTACACCTACCCTATCGACAAAGGTGAGAGTTACTTCATCCCTGCAGGAACAGGCGACATCGTAATAAGCGGTGACGCAAAGATCATCGCAACCACAATTAACTGAATAAACCGACGCTGTGCGACTCCTCGCATGGCGTTTTCTTTTCGGCATACTAAATGTGGACTGTGTCTTAAAGAACGGATAATATTAATTATTTGAACAAAAAATTATGTGTAATTTTCAAGTAGCTGTTTTTTCGGTTTAATTTCTAAAAATTGCAGAATTTGCTTTAATAATACGCCAAAATTGTCAATATACAGTGTAGTTATGGGTATTCTTACGTATTTTCTGTATTAATTCAATCTGTGAAATACATAAAAAATGTTGGTTTTTTGTACTTATTATCAGTTATAAGCAAAAAATCAGATCAAATATTATCAGAAAAAGTCCGCATTTTGTGTTTTGAAGGTCAAATCTGCTGTTTTTCGTCAAAAGCATTAACTTTTCCTCCAATCGACCTGATTTTGACGAAAAATTAATCTTCGCGAAAAATTACAATGATATAATACTATCAGAGTCAGCTTGAAAGGAATTACTTCTGTGTGTTATCAGTCTAATATAGATCAATTTGCGACAGTCAAATATAAATCATCAGTAATTGAGGATCTGTTCTTGGAATACCGTCTGCTAAAATCAAAGCACAGTCAACGGAAGGAGAGCATTTATTCAATTTATGTTTCCGCAACCCAAAATGATGTAATTGAATACAAGTTGGCTTTTGACGTTTGCCGAAATATTACCCGTGGAATCGAGATATTCAATTTGATTTCTCGTAACTCTGTAACGCCATGTACCTTATTTGACGTACTTGAGGACCTACTTTAGTTAATAAAGCAAAATAAGTGTTGACAATCTTATGGTATAAGGGTATAATCATTTTGTTGTTGCTAAGAAATTACCTAAGCTGCAATGAGCAGTATTGAAAACGAAAAGCGAATTATCCGTCCGTAGACTGCGGGCGGTTTTTCCTATACCGGACAGTTTTTCTATAAAAGGATGGCATTATGACTTTACTTGAGAAATACCCTACTGTCGGAATGTTTCTGGCATTTTTTATTTCTTCTTGTATTTTTGCTTACTTAAACTATGGAATAAAGATAGCGATAATTGTATCTGCATTGTGTCTCATCGCTTTGATTGTAGTACTACGGCTTACTCCACTCAAGCAAAAGGTGTCACATTCTCTTATAAAGTCGCTGTCTCTTATCCTTGCTGCAATATCCGTTGCAGGTTGCATCTCCGCATACAGCTTTGACTACCGTGCAGCGAGAATTGACAGTCAAAGCGGCAATGAGGATAATGTTACCCTTACTATAGAAAGCTGCGAGTATTCCCTCTCATATACTTCTTGTTACGTTGCAACAGTTCAAGAGTCAAATCTAATCCCCAAGGGCACAAAGCTTCTTCTGAACACGGAGCTTGGATATCTTGAAAACGGTGCGATTGTAAAAGGTGTGGTTGAATACTCTTCTCTTGATTCCCAAAGCAGCGGTACGTTTGACGGAAAGCGATATTATTTATCTCGCAGGATCATGCTGATCGCTGACGGAACAGAGCTCGAGCGCATCGGAGCTGATAACAGGTTTAGCTTTAGCAGATTCTTTGACAAAATTAACCGACGACTGACCTCAATGTTTATGTCGCACTGTGAATATGAGTCCGGCGGTTTTGCTTCTGCCGTTCTGCTTGGCAATAAAGAGTATCTCACAGACAGCATTGAGCGAGATTTCCGCCGCATTGGTATAACTCATTTGATAGTTGTAAGCGGCACTCATTTTTCTGTAATGATCGCGCTGTCTGAAAGCTTGCTGAAAAAGACCCGTATAAAGAGAAACATACGTGCGTTAATTAATATTACTCTTATACTATTTATGATGGGCCTTACCGGATTCACGCCGTCAGTTGTCCGCGCAGGAATAATGCATCTTCTTGCACAACTATCAGTCATTCTGTTCAGGCGTGCCAACATTGTCAATTCCTTTGCCATCGCAGGAACTGCTCTTGTTTTGATCAATCCTTATGCAACGCTTGACTGCGGATTGCAGCTTTCGTTTACTGCAACCTACAGCTGTATTATGTTTCAGTCGCTGAAAGGTTCTGTATACCGTGATCTGAAAGAAAAGACCGGGATCAGACCGCG
>JAGBGV010000400.1 GCA_017935805.1 Clostridia bacterium
TCCTTGGGAGCTACGTCGTTTACAAGTCTGTCACCGATGAAGAGTTCGCCTTCTGTGATCTCTTCAAGGCCTGCGATCATACGGAGAGTTGTTGTCTTACCGCAACCGGAAGGACCTACGAGAATGAGGAATTCCTTATCCTTGATCTCGAGGCAGAAATCGCTAACGGCTGTAACACCGCCGGGATACTTCTTATAAATGTGTCTGAGAGATAAGCTTGCCATTTAATTAAATCCTCCTTGGATATTCATGCTTTATTTTTTCGTATTGACAGTAATCTCAATTATTGTTCATAATATTATATCAAATAATAATCCAATTTTGAAGAGTTTTTTTTACCGAAATTTTATTTAATAGTTTGTGCATTATGTATATATTTGCCAAGCCACAAATGTAGTTCGGCGTTTTATCAAACTGTGTGTTTCTAATTTTATTAGAAATCAGAACTTCATTGTAAGTCCGATGCGCTTGCGTTTTATGTCAACAGATTTAACCTTGACCTGCACAATGTCGCCGATAGATAAAACCTCGGAGGGGTGCTTGATATATTTGTTCGAAATCTCGCTGATGTGCACAAGTCCGTCCTGGTGAACACCGATGTCAACAAATGCACCAAAGTCGATAACATTGCGGACAGTTCCCGTGAGAAGCATACCCTCGGTGAGATCCTCGAGGCTCATAACCTTGTCGCGGAGTATCGGCGGAGGGAGTGTATCACGGATATCGCGTCCGGGCTTCTCAAGCTCTCCGAGAATATCTTCAAGTGTCATCTCGCCCACTCCAAGCTCTTCTGACAGCTTCTTCATGCCGTAGCTGTGTGCTTCGGACTTGAGGGAGATACCGCCGCGTGCGTCATCCTTGGTCTTGCCGAATTTATGAAGCAGGGTAGCTGCCGCGTCGTAGGACTCGGGGTGTACACCTGTGTTGTCGAATATCTCCTCGCCCCCGGGAATACGCAGGAAGCCTGCCGCCTGTTCAAACGCCTTTGCACCGAAGCGCGGAACCTTCATGATCTCTCGGCGGCTTCTGAACTCACCGTTCGCTTCGCGGTATTTTACGATGTTCTTGGCAGAGGTCATATTGATACCCGCAATATAGGAAAGCAGAGAATATGAAGCTGTATTCACATCAACGCCGACAGAGTTTACACAGTCCTCGACAACACCCGTGAGAGCCTCGTCAAGTCGCGCAGGCTTCATGTCGTGCTGATACTGACCGACACCTATAGACTTGGGGTCAATCTTTACAAGCTCTGCCAGAGGGTCCTGGAGACGGCGAGCAATGGACACAGCGCTTCTTTCCGTTACGTCGAAATCTGGGAATTCTTCAGCGCCAAGCTCGGACGCTGAATAAACGGACGCCCCCGCCTCGGAAACGATAATATACTTGGTCTTTCCGTCGATCTCACGGAGAGTTTCAGCGATGAACATCTCGCTCTCACCGGAGGCTGTACCGTTACCGATAGCCACAACGTCAACTCCGTACTTCTTTATAAGGTTCTTTACAACTCGCTTGGATTCCTCGATTCTCTCGTGAGGCTTTGTTGGGTAGATCACAGCGGTATCAGCCACAGCTCCGGTCTTTGTAACGACTGCCAGCTTGCATCCTGTTCTGTAGCCGGGGTCGTATCCGAGGACTGTCTATCCCTTCAATGGTGACTGCATAAGCAAGTTCCGCAGGTTCACAGCAAAGAGCTTGATAGCGCTCTCACCGGAGGTGTCCGTCATATCGTTTCTGATCTCACGCTCGACGGACGGGGCGATAAGTCTGTCATAGCTGTCTGTAACTGCAGCGGCAACATAAGAGAATGCCGGGCTCTTGAAATTTGTTACTGTTTCAGAGAAGAGATAGTTGAGAATGATATCTCTGTCTATCACGATGGATACGGACAGCGCGTCCTCCTTCTCGCCTCGGTTAATTGCCAGAACTCTGTGTCCGGGAATCTTTGAGACCGGCTCGGTGTGATCGTAGTACTGCTCGTACACAGGAGCCTCTGCCAGCTTCTTTGTGGTGATGACTCCGTGACGGGATGTAAGTGCGCGGATCTCCTTGCGGTATTCGGCATTGTCGGAAACTGTTTCAGCAATAATATCCTTCGCACCCGCGATAGCGTCCTCAACTGTTTTAACGCCCTTTTCTTCATCTATATATGTAGATGCTGTCTCTTCAATCGAAGGCTCGTATGACTGCTCCTGCTTCATAATAAGCTCTGCAAGAGGTTCAAGTCCGCGCTCTCTCGCAACAGATGCACGGGTCTTGCGCTTGGGTCTGAAGGGGCGGTAGATGTCATCCACCTCGGTCACAGTCTCCGCAGCGTCGATGGCGGCAGAAATCTCGTCAGTGAGCTTGTCCTGCCCTGCGATAAGCGCCTTGACCTCTTCCTTGCGCTTCTCAAGGTTGCGAAGGTATGTAAGTCTGTCAAGGAGATTGCGGAGCACGGTATCGTCAAGTCCGCCTGTCACCTCTTTACGGTAGCGGGCAACAAAAGGCACCGTATTGCCAGCGTCAAGAAGCTCAATAGTTGCATCAAGTCTGCTTTTTGGTATATTCAGCTCTTGTGAAAGTCTTTCGTTAATATCCATGTTTTCCTCTTTATGTCAGTATTATTTTGCAATTTCAAGTATCATTTTTATCTCGTCCTCGTTCAGCTCGCGCCACTGTCCTCTCTCAAGTGAAGCATCAAGCTCAAGTCCGGCAAAACGAATACGCTCAAGACAGGTAATCTCCGAGCCGACAGCGTGGAACATACGCTTGATCTGATGGTACTTCCCTTCCGTTACGGTGATCTCGCCCTCTGTGGGAGACTCAAGCACTACCGTACAAGGCTTTGAGACAAAATCAGAGAGCTCAAGTCCTTCTTCAAGACGCAGACGTGCCGCCTCGTCAATTGGCAAACAACGGAATCGGTATGTCTTTTCACAGTGATGCTTTGGAGAAAGCAACCCGTGGGCAGTTTGACCGTCGTTGGTTATGAGCAAGAGTCCAAGGGTGTCAATATCAAGTCTTCCGCACGGAAACATATCCATTCGCTGATATTCCTGCGGCAGCAGCTTCATAACGGATTTGGGATCGTCCTCTGTAGTGCTGACCGTGTCGGCGGGCTTATTCAGCATTATATATCTATATTTCACATACCCGATACGCTTGCCGTCAGCCTCAACCACGGCGGAGTTTTCGTCAAATTTCGCACCGGGGTCACGGCAAACTGCTCCGTCTACGGTGACTCTCCCGCGGCGTATAGCTTCTCCCGCCTCGCGACGAGTAAAAAGACCGCTGTCAGAGAGAATTTTGTCAAGTCTCATTTTGTCCTCGCATCAGATGAAAAAAACGCAGTAGCAGGCAAAGGCACAGACACAGATAACCGCAATCGCAGCCATTCCGCAAGCAAATCCTAAACCAAAGCTACGCATAAATTTCATAAAAAAATGATAAAAACGCATATCGCACCTCCATTTTGGGGATAACGATATTGTTGACATAATAATACCACATTTATTCGGCAATTGCAAGAGTTACGGTCATCCGGGGAACTCAAAAAACACAGCAAAAAAATAAAAAACTTCGCAAAAATCCCTTGACAAACTCTTCCACATCTGCTCTAATATCCTTCGTCAACAAAACGTGATACATAGCGGTATTGTGTAACGGTAGCACAGCAGACTCTGACTCTGTATGTTGGGGTTCGAATCCCTATACCGCTGGTACAAAAAAGAGAATCACCGTGGTGGTTCTTTTTTTGTTTTCATTTCGAAAGGGATTCGAACGGGTCGGAAGTGAATGACAGTCCGGGGGACTGTCAGAGACGACCCTGACCGAGCCCGCAGGCAAGAGCGAATCCCTATACCGCTGGTACAAAAAAGCATCTTCTGAGGAAGGTGCTTTTTGTTTTGCCTGGATATATTAAGGGATTCGAACGCAGTGAAAAGGCTCTCCGGGGAAGAGTTTTTGAACGGTGACCTTTGTCTCCGGCACTGGGCGCCTGCGGTGGTTTGATTATATCAGCTCTTGATTTTGCAAAGAAAAATATGAATATTGAAGATAAATAACCTTCAAATATATCTCATCCTTCCTCAAATTATTTTCAAATCTTTACTGTCTCGACACAAAAATTCAAAAATAGTAGTTTACAATTTTCATTTTTTATGGTATACTGTTTAAGTTAATATTACAAGGAGTTATTATCTTATGAAAAAACAAATTGTACTTGCACTTATTCTGGTTATTGCGATCCTCACAACATTTGCACTGACATCATGCAAAAAGAACGGAAACACCCCTGCCCCCGAAACCGATGCTCCGTTCTACGGATATACAGATCTCACGCTGACAAGAGACCCCGTAATCGACGAAGAAGGCAGAGTCATCCTCTACTTCGAAGAGAGAGTTTACTACTCCGAAAATACAGAGTCCTATATCGGTCTGATATCCGAGTATTCCGCTAAGTCTATCAAGGCAACTCCCGTTATGGATGTTTTCGAGGATATGAAGGTTGAAAACGGTCTTGTTGGTTTCATACTGGAGCCTGCTGAACCGATTCCCACCGGTGCATACACCTTCTCTGTAACCGTTGGCAACAGATACAAAGTGGAATTCAACTACATCGTTGAGTAATTTCAAAAAATCAAAGGAGGCGCAAGTCTCCTTTTTGTTTTCACAAGTGCTTCCCATCTCGCATATACTGCCATTGAAACTCGGAGGTACTATATGAAAGTCGTTATTTGGAAAAGTCCACGCTTCGCCATACCGCTGCTCAAAAGACTTTTCAAGATCGGGCGAAGCAAATAAAAGCAAAGCCGCCGTTTGCGTTATTTTTCTGCATCGGCGGCTTTTTTATTATTTGTTGGACATAATAGTACTACGGCATGATAGCCGAAATATTTTATTATGAGGAAATATATGAGCAAAAACGAAAACAAAAGCAAACCCATCACAGTTGAGCTGCTCTCGGAAATGCATCGTAACGTGACTATGGGCAGCGAAAGCCTCTCCTCTGTAGTGCCGAAGATCAAGGACAAGTTTCTTCTGTCTAACGTAACAGCACAGCTTGAAAAATATGCTGACTACACAAACAAAACCGAAGCCATGCTCGAGAAACGTGCAGTAAAGCCCAAGCAGCCTTCCCTGATGAAGAAGATCATGACCCGCGGCGGTATTATGCTGAACACCGCAGTTGATTCCACCGATTCACACATCGCGGAAATGATAGAGCGCGGCACAAAGGTGGGCGTTACACAGCTCGAGCACAAGCTACACGAGCTTGAAACGCGGGGTGCCGACCGTGACGCAGTTGATCTTTGCCGATCCATCGTGGACTTCGAACGCACGGAAACTGACAAGATCAAGGACTATATGTGAGTCCGTCTGCAGTAAAATGTAAAAAGCAGTCATAAGTGCAAGAGAAAAGGGGCGTGAGTGCTCCTTTTTTCGTCAAAACGTAAATTTTTCAAAAACCTGTGACAATATTCGCGTGAGTGTTGATTTTCGGGGGATTTTGATATATAATAAAGGATGAGCAAAAATATTGCCGAAAGGCTAAATCATCAAAGGAGTACATTAATTCTATGAGCGAACTCGTTTATTCTCACGAAGTAGAAAACATGTGCTGCGTTGCCAAGGGACCCAAGCACGGTCCTGCTCCCATTCCGGAAGAAGGAAAGTGGATCCAGGCAAAGCAGATCACCGACATTTCCGCCTATACACACGGTGTGGGCTGGTGTGCA